>JACDAF010000034.1 GCA_013695575.1 Chloroflexota bacterium
GCGGTGCCAGCCAGCGGCGCTCTTTCGTCCCTCGCCCCGCGGTCTGCTCGTCGGCCACGACGATGGCGGGACCCGGCGCGAGCTCGCGCGCGCGGTCCTGCGTCGAGCCGATGGAAGGGTGGTACTCGACGTGTTGTCCGAGCTCGCGTGAGACCGCGCTCCGGACCGCGGTCTGGGCCAGGAGCGCGAGCCGGTCCGCGTCGTCGGTCACGGGGGCTGTGCGGTCGCGCCCGCGGTGCGCACGCGAAGCACCCGCGCGCGCCCGCTCGTCCCCGCACCGGCGGCGGCCTCCTCCATCACGGCGGCAACCCGCGGAGCGAGGCGCACCGGCGCGACCGCGATGACGCTCGGACCGGCGCCGGAGAGCGCGGCGCCGAACGCGCCCGCCGACCGCGCGGCGGCGGCGATCTCCTCGAGCGCGGGCACCAGACGGAGCCGCGCCGGCTCGTGCAGGCGATCGTGCATCGCGAACCCCAGCAGCGCTCCGTCCGCCCGCAGGATCGCGGCGACGAGAGCGGCGGCGTGCGCGAGATTGAAGACGGCATCGTCGCGGCTGACGCTCGGCGGGAGCACCGCGCGAGCCTCGTCGGTCGACAGCGATCGGGACGGGACGAAGAGGCAGACCCGCCACGCGCTCGGGAACGGCAGGCGCGTCGCCACCGGCCCGTCCTCCGTGGGGAGCGTGAGCGTGAACCCCCCTTGCAGCGCTCCCGCGACGTTGTCGGGGTGGCCCTCGACGTCCGAGGCCACACGCAGCAGCGTCCGCCGGTCGAGCGGTCCGCCGAGCGCGGCGTTCGCCGCGACGCATCCGCCGACGATCGCCGCCGCGCTGGAGCCAAGACCCCGTCCGGTCGGGATCGTGGACCGCTGCGTGACGTGCTGCGGCGGCAGGCTTCGCCCGGCCGTGGCCGCGGTAGCGCACGCGGCCACCACGAAGAGGTTGTCCTCACCCGTCGGAATGCCAGCAGGGTCACCCTCGACCGTCACCGACCACAGGCGCGCCGGCCGCATCTCGAAGTCCGCGAGGAGCGGTAGCGCCAGCGCGAAGGAATCGAAACCCGGACCGATATTCGCGGCGGTGGCGGGGACCCGCACCCGGAGCGGGATCACGCGAGCGCGGCGCGCACGGCGCGGGTGCTCGCGTCGACCTCTCGCAGCTCGGGAGCGAGCCGAATCGCCGTGTCCGGGTCCTTGAGCCCGTTGCCGGTCAGCACGCAGACGGCGACCCGGACGCCGCGGAGCCCGCCGGCGCGCGCGCGCGACCGTAGTCCCGCGACCGACGCCGCGCTCGCCGGTTCGCAGAACACGCCCTCGCATGTCGCAAGGAGCCGGTACGCCTCGAGGATCTCCGCATCCGTCACTGCCTCGATCGCGCCACCGGACTCGTCGCGTGCGGCGATCGCGGTCGCCCACGACGCGGGATTCCCGATGCGAATGGCGGTCGCGATCGTCTCCGGGCGCTCCACCACCGCGCCGCGCACGATGGGGGCGGCGCCCTCAGCCTGGAACCCGAGCAGGCGCGGCGTGCGCGACGCAAGGCCGGCCATGGCCGACTCGCGGAACCCCTTCCAGTACGCGGTGATGTTGCCCGCATTGCCGACCGGGATGCAGAGCGCATCCGGCGCCTCGCCGAGGTCCTCGCAGATCTCGAACGCGGCGGTCTTCTGTCCCTCGATGCGGAATGGGTTGACGCTGTTCACGAGAGCGGCGCCGCCGTCCGCGGCGAGGTCGCGCACGATCCGGAGCGCGTCATCGAAGCCACCGCGCACCGCGACGACCGACGCGCCGAACGCGATCGCCTGGCTCAGCTTCCCGAGCGCGACCCTTCCCGCCGGGAGCACGACCGCGCAGCGGAGCCCTGCGCGCGCGGCGTACGCCGCAGCCGACGCGGCGGTGTTGCCGGTGGAGGCGCACATGACGAGGGTCGCGCCGTCCTCCGCGGCCTTGGCGACCGCGAGCACCATGCCGCGGTCCTTGAACGATCCCGTCGGGTTCGCACCCTCGACCTTGAGCCAGACCTCCGCGACGCCCGTTTCGGCCTGGAGTGATGGCGCGCGGATGAGCGGGGTGCCTCCCTCACCGAGCGAGAGCCGCGGTGTGCGCGCGGTGACCGGAAGGTGGGCCGCGTATCGCTCGATGAGGGAGAGGCGCGGTGACACGCGATGATGCTAGAGGGGTCGTAGCGAAGCGCATACCATCGGTCCATGAAGCTCAGCGCGCGCGAGCGGCAGATCCTCACGGTCCTCGGGGTCCTGCTGATCGTGTACCTGGCCATCGAGACCTTCGCCCGCCTGTCGGATGCCTTCATCCGCATCGCCGACGTGATCATCATCTTCGTGGGGGCATGGGCCTTCGCCTATCTCCTCAACCCGCTCGTGAACGCGATCGACCGGCGCACGCCGCTCAATCGCGCGGGTGCGGTCATCCTGGTATACGCGGCGATCGGCGTCCTGTTCGGCGGCATCGTCGTCCTCGCCGTGCCGAGCCTCGCCTCGCAGCTGAGCGCGAT
>JACDAF010000040.1 GCA_013695575.1 Chloroflexota bacterium
CCGCTCTGCCCGACCAGCGCGACGGTCTTGCCGCCGATCTCCACTGCACTACCGTGGAGGCAGGGAACGCCACGGAGGTGCAGGAGCCGGGGAAAGATTCCGCGGAAGAGGACGAAGGTCAGGCTCCACGGCTCTGCCTTGGGATGCACGAAGAGCCGAAGACATGAGGCATCGCGCGGCATCAGCGCGTCAACCGTCCCGGCGAAGCGGAAGGCGAAGTCAGAACCGCGCATCCCGAACCATGGGCGTCGCGCGTTGCCCTGTTCCAGCCAGTGGATCCCGCGGGTTGACAAAGTCCCCTGACAGAGGACGAGGGCGACCGTGCCGCGAGCGGCGACGCGCTTGGCATTCGATTCCGTGACCCAGGCGAAGTCAACGCCGTACAGCGTGAATCGGCCGGCGAGTTCCGCTGGATCCCGTGAGCCGATCTCGGCGTCGGCGCGGCGGCGCGTTGTCCTTTCCTGGGCCTCACGCTGCGGTCCCATCGCGTCTAGCTCCTCGGTCTGCCGGCCGGTACGGCGTCCCGCAGCGCTCGGCCGAGCGCGACGCTGGCGAGAACGGGCACCCTAAGGAGGGTCAGCAGAACGCGCACGACGTGCCACGAAAGACGCCAGGCGTCGGTGGGTAGAGCCGGATAGCGGCTCTCGAGCCACGAGGGGGAGGGGAGAAGTCGCACAGGGAGAGCGAGCACGGGATCGCGCAGACGGTCCGTGAGCAGCATCTGGGCGGCATTGGCGTCGCCCGCATTCTTGAGTCGGACGGCAACTCTGACCAAGAGGCGACGGGAGAACCGGGGCCGCAAGCCCGCGATGAAAGATTCCGGCACGAGGTGGCGGACGTGCTCTGAGGACAGGGCTACCCACATCGCGGTGGCGAGCCGTTGTCGCATGATCAGGTCCCCGACGAGCGGCCAACGCACCTGCGTGCTCTCCAACAGCCGGCGTACGTCCTCCAGGGCCGCTGCTGACCAGTCGGCGTGATGCAGCACGGTGTGTCCGACCAGGTGGATAAGCTGGTCCTCGGGCGACAGCCGCAGTGCCGGCTGGCCGGCGATCTCGCATGACTCGGCGCGCTCCCACGCGCCACGGTCGTCCAGCTGGATCACGCGGCGCAGCCATGCGGGCGTTAGCACGTGGTGGTGAATGTCGAGCTGAAGTCCCGCGAAGTCACGCACGAACTCGCCGGCCGGGCCGCCGGAACGGATTGTCCGGCGCGACCCCTGCTCGGGACGGGGCAACGCCCTGAGGCCGAGGGCGCGGATCAGCCGCGCTGAGTCGGAGGGTCGGACCAGCACGTCGATGTCGTTCATACGGCGTTCGTTCAGCCGATAGAGCCACCGCAGGAGGACCCCGCCTTTGAGCACGATGACCGGCACTCCGACTCGGTGAGCGGTAGCGAGGATCTCGCCGAGCCGCGACAGCATCCACAAATTGATGGCAGCGACCTCCATGCTTGCTGACTCGGGCGAGGCCGGGTCTGCCGAGGGTTCACCGGACATGCAGCGGCAGCCGCGGCGACGCAGGCGTCGGAGCCGAAACGGGGCCCATCGCGGCCGTCGCACGCTCGGTCGACCACGAGCTCGATCGACGGTCGTTCGCCGCCCAACCGATGCCGGCGATGGTCAGGAACAGCGGCAGGATCTGGGCGCGGTGGCGATACGCGGTGCCGACGTTGCCCGAGATCAGGGCGTAGAAGACGGAGACGCCGACCACGACGCCCACCAGGACCCACAGCGCACCCGGATGCTCGCGTCGCAGCGAGCGGACCCCTGGCCACGTCTTCGACAGCAGCCAGTACCAGAGGAGAACCTCAGGGATCGTCAGGATCGAGAGGGTTCCGGTCACAGCCCAGGGAAACGGGCCCAAGAGGAAGTAGGCGAGGCCAAGGGGCAGCGACGCGATCTCGCCCCGCAGGGATCCCGGCTCCA
The DNA here is from genome assembly GCA_013695575.1 of Chloroflexota bacterium. GTDB lineage: Bacteria > Chloroflexota > Limnocylindria > P2-11E > P2-11E > JACDAF01. The sequence goes on from JACDAF010000040.1 coordinate 1,928, forward strand.
CATTGGTCTGGTAGCCAGAGGCCGCCCCGGCGGCGAAGCCTCCGCGGATCTCACCGAGCCGCTCCAAGCTGGCGTTATCCGGCAGCGCCCCGCTGGACGCCAGCTGGCTTGTGACCAACGCGGCGATGACGATGATCGCGGCAGCGGCCGCGTAGCTGCGAAAGGGATGCTCCTGCCGCCCGAGCAGCAGGCCAACGATCACGCTGGACGCGACCACCACGAACGCGTACTCGCGCAGTGCGGCAAGCACGAGCAGCCACAGAAGAAGCGGGATCCCAGCGTGGAGCTGACCCTTCTCCCTGAGCTCAACGGCGGACCAGGTGGCCCCGACGACCGCGAGGATCAGGAAGGAATCGCGCAGATTCAGCGAGCTCCAAAGCACGAGCGAGGGGAACAGGGCGACGAGCCAGAACACCCGCCTTCCTGCCGCAGCTCCGGCCAGGCGCGTCGCCAGGCGTGCGGACAGGATCGCCGTCCACGCACCTGCGGCGGCATTGAGCAACACGAGGACCAGCGGGGCCCGCCCGAGCAGGTAGTAGACCGCGGCGTTGGCCATCACGTAGTGGCCCTGGCCCCCATCCATCACCCACGAGTCCGGCTCCACTCCACGGCCGTGCCAGAAGGATGCAAGGTCGCTGCCGTTCGAGGCGTACGCATAGCTGTCGGGCGCGAAGAACATCTCGAGCTCGAAGAAGAGGATCAGCGCTCCCAGCGCTGCCCTTGGAACAAATGCGATGAGGAACGCGGTCATCGCCTGACGACTCTACAGGGCCGATAGTCTGTCGGCGATGGAGAGCGGAGCCGCTCGTTTGCGAGCGAAGTGAGCTCGATCACGGCGACCTGTCCGAGCGAGCACGACGCGGCGAAACATCTGTCAGGGGAGCAAAAGTCGCTCGCCTACGGCTCGGATCGCCTCGAGATTTGGAATCAGGATGTAGGCCCCATTCGGCCCCGTCGCCGCCGTGGCAAACTCCGGCGGCTGGAACACCACACGCTCGACCGCGTTCGCTTGCACGGCCCTCAAGGTGATGGCCAGGCGGGAAAGCTCATCGATCGGTACATCCGTGACGACACTGGTCCGAACCGCCGCGCTCACGGACGGCCACGAGGCGATGGCGTCCGGCCGCGCGAGCTTTGCGGCCAGACTCAACAACAGGTCCTGTTGGCGCTCGGCTCGAATGAAGTCGCTGTCTGCGAAACTCATCCTGGATCGCACAAAGAGAAGGGCCGTCGGTCCGTCGAAGTGGTGCTGGCCTGGCTGTACGTAGAGACCAGCGGAATGGTCGGCGATCTCGCGCGTAACTCTCACATCGACGCCGCCTGCCGCGTCCACGACACGCGCGAAGCCGGGCAGGTCGATTGCGGCGTAGTAGTCGATCTCATGCCCGAGCATGCGGCCGATAGTCGCCTTGACCACCGCCGCGCCATCAGCGAACCGTTCGGGGCTTCCATCCGCGTAGCTCATGAGCGAGTTGAGCTTCGCCTCGTAGCGCGTTCCATCAGGTAGCGGCACTCCATATAGGTCCCGAGGCACCGAGAGGAGTGCGGCTCGTCCGTCGGCGGGGTGGATGCTGACGACCAGCATGGTGTCCGTCAGCCGTGTCGTCCTGTCGGGTCCGGAGTCGACGCCGAGCAGAAGGATCGTCAACGGCCGGATCCTCTTGGCACCGCCAGCATCGCGGGCCGCTCCTGCGCCGGCGCTCGCCGCGGGCACGCCGGGACCGGGACGCGAGCCTGCGCTTGCGGGCGAGGGTGCGGCGCCGAGGGTGATCGCATCGATGGTGGTCCGCATGTCGCCGAGCAGCCAGGCGGGAATCGCGTGCATGAGGACCGCCAACAGGCACACCGGCAGGGTCACGGTGAGCAGCGCCCGCCGTGGATCGCGCGCCAGGCGCGCGAGATCGGCCATCGCGGCGATCCGCCACAGGAGGAGCAGCGCGTTCGCGATCGCGATCAGCGTGAGCATCTGGCGGTCGAATAGGACGGCGATCGGATCGAGGCTGGGCGCCACGATGATCGAATAGATGAGGACCGCCAGGACAGGGGCGCCGAAGACGGCCGCCGTGAGCCAGCGACGCCCGTACAGGTGACCGAGCCCGGGAAAAAGGAAGCCCAGCGAGGTGACAAGCCACATCGAGCCCGTCCCGAGTCCGGGACTTCGCCGAGTGAGATGCGGACCACCGACGCTTCGTCCGGGCATCACGAGATTGTGCCGCGTGCTGAGCTGCTGCCCTGACGATCGCCGCCTCTACATTTCCCGCGTGCCGAGCGTACGTAGCGTCAGCGGCCCTGCCGGGCCGCTCGCCGTCTGGGACTGGCCCGGTGGCGAGCCCACGACCGTGCTGCTGCACGGCGTCGGCAACTACGGCCGGTACTGGGACGCGTTCGCCGACGCTGTCGCCGGGCGCCTGCGGCTCATCGCGCCGGACGCGCGGGGACACGGCGACAGCGCCAGGCCGGACGACGGCTACGCCGCCGCGGACTTCGTCGCCGACGTCCTCGCGGTGCTTGATGCGTACGGCTTGGAGCGTGCGCTCGTGGTCGGCCACTCGATGGGCGGCTACCACGCCACCATGCTCGCGGCGGCGCACCCGCGACGCCTCCACGGGCTCGTGATCGTCGACGCCGGGCCGGAGGCGCTTCCCCAAGGGGCCGAGCGCGCGCGGCGGCTCTCGCTCGAGCGGCCCACTTCCTTCGCCGATCGCGGCGAGGCGGAGGCGTACCTCCGCCGGACCTCTCCCGGCTACTCCGACGGCGTGTACGAGGACCGCCTCCGGTGGCTCTTCCGCGAAGAGGACGGGCGCCTGGTATGGCGATCGAGCCAGCACGCGCTCAGGCGCATCTTTGCGGGCTCCTCCGATCGCAGCGGCTCGTGGGAGCGCGCGAGCGGGATCGCGGTCCCGACGCTCGTGGTGCGCGGCACACGCTCGCCCGTGCTCGCGGCGGACGTTGCCCGGCGCCTTGTAACGACGATCGCGGGTGCCGGGCTCGTCGAGCTCGACGCGGGACACAACGTGCCGCTCGACCGCCCGGCTGACCTCGCGGATGCCGTGGTCGCCTTCGCGCGCCGGCTGCCACAGGCGCGGGCGTAGCGGTACCTACTCGAATCGGTCGGGGCCGAACCGCTCGCGATCTTGGTCTTCGTGCATCAGCATCACGAGCCACACCGGAGCCCGCGTATCCGCGATGTCGTAGTAGTACCAGACGATGTAGGGCAGCGTGCTGCCGATCATGAAGCGACGATAGGAACGGTTGCCGCGGCGCTCCACTTCCTCGCCGACTCCGGGGAACGTAGGGATCCGCTCGGTGAACGCGGCGAGAGCCGTTCGTAGGTTCTCGCGCTGTTCGGATGGCTGGTGCTGGCGGAGCCACCGCACCCGCTCGGCGAGATCATGCTTGAAGCTGGTGTGATAGCGGACTGCACGGCCCACCTAGCGACGGGCCGCCGACCTCTGCCCCGCATCTTGCGCCTCCGCGTCGTGGAAGACAGCGTCGATCTCAGCCCGGCTCGCTTCACCGACCTCGCCGGACTCGATCCGGTCCGCGAGCGCCCGCATCCGCTCGCTCTGCCAGCGCTCCGCACGTCCGCGCTGTCGCTGCTCGCGAAGCT
>JACDAF010000077.1 GCA_013695575.1 Chloroflexota bacterium
CTAGGCTGTCCGAAGGCGGGGATCCAGAGCGTCGCGCAGCGAGTCGCCGAAGAGGTTGAAGCCGAACACCGCCATGGAGATCGCGACGCCCGGAGCGATCGCGAGCCAGGGCGCGCGCTCGAGGAACTGCATGCCGGCACCCCGGAGCATCAGCCCCCATGAGGCGGTCGGCTCGACGACGCCGAGTCCGAGGAACGACAGCGAGGCCTCGAGCAGGATCGCCTGCCCCAGAAAGGCGGTGAGCATGATGAGGTAGGGAGCGAACACGTTGGGCGCGATGTGGCTGAACATGATCCGGAGCGCGCCGGATCCGACCGAGCGCGTCGCCTCGATGTACGGCATGGCGACGATGGACAGGGCGCTCGCGCGCACCACGCGCGCGACCCGCGGGATGACCGGAACGGTGACCGCGGCGATGACGTTCGTCGTCCCCGGGCCAAGCGCGGCGACGACGGCGATGGCGATGACGATGAGCGGGAACGAGATGAGCACATCCATGAGCCGCTGGATGATCTGGTCGATCTTGCCGCCGAAGTACGCGCCGGCCACGCCGAGGATGAGACCCAGGGTCGAGCCAACGAGCGAGGACACGAACCCGACGGTGAGCGCGGTCCGCGAGCCGTACAGGAGCCGCGAGAAGACGTCGCGGCCGAACGGATCGGTCCCGACCAGGTGCTCGGCACTGGGCGGCAGGAGGAGGTCGAGGAACTCTCCCTGCTCCGGGTCGTAGGGCGCGATGAGGTCAGCGAAGACCGCCGCGAGGATCATCAGGACGATGAGCACCGCGCCGGCCGCACCGACCGGCCGCTGGCGGATGAACGTCCCCACGGCACCTGCCCAGCGCCTCGAGCGCGTGTCCTCGGCGAAGCGCCGGCGCGCGAGATCCTCGGCGTCGCTCACATCGGCGGTCACCTACGTGTACCGGATCCGCGGGTCGAGCACGACGTAGAGCATGTCCACGAGGAAGTTCACGAACACGAAGACGAATGCGAGGAGCAGCACCAGGGCCTGGATGAGCGTGTAGTCGCGGTGGGCGACCGCGTCCACGAGCAGCTTGCCGATGCCATTCAGGTTGAACACCTGCTCCGTCACGACGAGGCCGCCGACGAGGAACGCGAACTCGAGGCTGATGACCGTCACCACCGGCAGCAGCGAGTTGCGGAGCGCGTGGCGCACCACCACGAGCCGCTCTCCGGCGCCCTTGGCGCGGGCGGTGCGGATGTAGTCCTCGCGCATCACCTCGAGCACGGAGGAGCGGGTCATGCGCATCGCGACCGCGGCGTACCGGTAGCCGACGGCGAGCGCCGGCCAGATCAGCTGCGACAGATTCGCCAGAGGATCCTCGAGGAACGGGGTGAACGTGAGGGGCGGTGACCAGTAGAAGACGGTGAGCAGGACCAAGACGATGAGGATGCCGATCCAGAACGACGGCATCGCCAACCCGCCGATGCTGAAGATGCGTATCGCGTAGTCCACCCAGGTGTCCTGCTTGATCGCCGCGAGGACCCCGAGCGGCACCGCGAGGGCGATCGCGAGCAGGGTCGCGAGGACCGCGAGCTCGATGCTGAGCTCGAGCCGGACCGCGATCTCGTCGAGCACCGACCGACCCGTCCAGAGGCTCTGCCCGAAGTCGAGCCTCACGATTCCCCCCATCCAGTCGACGAACTGTGCGTACATCGGCTTGTCGAGGCCGAGCAGCGCACGCTCCTGATCGATGAGCTCCTGGGAGACACCGGCGCCGCCGCTCGCGTAACGAAGCTCGACGATGTCGCCCGGGACCATGCGCATGATCACGAACGTCAGGACCGCGACGCCCAGCAGCGTGGGGAGCATCAGCAGGAGCCGTCCGACGACGTAACGCTGCATATCGCTAGTGTCGGGCGACTCCTGCTATCGCGCTAGTTCGCGAGCCAGACGCTCACGAGGTCCTGGTTCGTGTAGTGGTTCGAGCCGATCTTCCACCCGCGTAGCTTGTTGTTGTACGGGATGATCCGGTACCACCACAGCACCGGCCACTGGTAGGCCATCTCGTCCATGGCGTAGCGCTCGATGTCGCCGACGATCTGCTTGCGCTTGGCCGCGTCGGTCTCACGGCCCTGCGCGTCGATCATCGAGTCGAGCTTCGGGTCGTCGTAGTGGGACAGGTTGAGGCCCGCCCCGAGCTTGCTGGCCGAGTAGAACTTCGCCAGCTGGAGATCGGGCTCGTCCAGGAAGTCGCAGTTGAAGTCGAGCCCGACCTGGTAGTTCTTGTTACGCAGATCCGCGAGGTAGGCGGAGGTCTCCTTCACCTTGTGCGTCGCGGTCACGCCGATCTTCTTCCACTCGTTGATGAGGAAGACGGCGACCGGCTCATACGGCGTCGTGACGTTGCGGTTCAGGAACTCGAACGTGAGGTTCTCCTGGCCCGCCTCCTTCAGGAGCGCCCGCGCCTTGTCCTGCGAGGCCTTGGTGTCTTTGCTGAAGCCCGCGATCTTCTGCAGGTCGGCGTCGGCCATCGCGAACGGGCCCTTCGGTCGGAGGAGGCCGCCGACGTCCTTCACGATCGTGATCTTCTGGAGTGCCTCGCTCCCGGCCCAGCGGTCGATCCCCAGCGTGAGCGCCCGGCGGACCCGCGGGTCGTCGAAGGGCTTCTGCGTCGTGTTGAAGGACACGTAATTCACGCAGATCCACGGTGCTTCCTGGATCGCGAGGTTGTTCGGCAGCGCGCGCGAGAGGTCGTCACGCTGCTGGGGCGTGAAGCCGCGGAACTCGATCATGGCCTGCTGGCCCTGGATCGCGTTCTTCTGCGCGTTCGCGTCGGCGATGAACACCGCGCGGAAGCCGTCGAGGTACGGGCGACCCTGCAGGAAGTAGTCCTTGAACTTCCGGCCCGTCCAGGCGGAGCCCTTCTCGTAGGAGGCGAACTCGAAGGGGCCGGTCCCCATGATGCTCTTCTCGTAGTACTTGATGTCCTCCTTCAGCTTCGCGGCGCTGTAGATGAAGTTCCAGGGAGACGCCAGGTTCGTGAGGAACGACGCTGAGGGGTACTTGAGCTTGAAGATGACGGAGCTCTTGTCCGGCGCGCTGAGGCTCTCGACCGCCGCGTACGCTCCCTTGCGCGGGCTTGAGACGCCGCTCGGCGGGAAGATGATCTTGTTGTATGTGGCGACGACGTCCTCGCTCGTCAGGACCGTGCCGTCGTGGAACTTCACGTTGTCGCGGAGCTTCACGGTGTAGCTGAGCTTGTCCGCCGAGGCCTCCGGCATCGTCGCCGCGACGTCCGGGATCACCTTCGTCAGGTCGTTCGGGTCGAAGCGGAGCAGCAGGCTGTAGTGAGGCGCCGTCGGGTGCAGCATCGCGAACGTGGTCTCCTTGTGCCCGTCGAAGGACGGAGGCTCCGCGCTGACGATGAACACGAGCTGGCCACCGGCCCGCGGCTGCTCCGCGGCGCCGCTCGGAGCGCCGGTCGGGGCCCCCGACCGTGCCGGCCCCTGCGTGCAGGCTGCGAGCAGGATCGCTAGGACGAGCGCGAGCCCGACCCCGGGCCGGCGCGCTGCTCTCTGCATCACTGTTCCACACCCCGCCCCCTTGTCCAGAACGATCTGGAAATGGTGCTCACTATACCGGCCCGTTCCGCTCCCGGATCACCTCTTCATAGAGCTCGACGAGCCGTTCCGTGACGTGCGACCAGTCGAACTCCGGCGCCCGCCGCGCGCCGGCCTCGCCCAGCCGGGCGCGGAGTTCCGCATCGCGGAGGACGCGTTCGAGGGCGGCCTCGAGCGCGCGGGCATCGCGGGGCTCCACGAGCAGCCCGCTGACGTTCCGCTGAACGACCTTCTTGTACCCGTGGATGTCGCTCGCGACCACCGGGAGACCCGCTGCCATCGCCTCGAGCAGCACGATGCCGAAAGACTCCTGGCCGGTGGACGGCGCGCAAAACACGTCCGCGGTCCTGAAGAACCGCGCCTTGTCGCCCTCGGACACGCGGCCGGCGAAAAGCAGGTCCTGCAGCCGCTCCGCCTGCGCCGTCCGGCGAAGCTCCCCGAGCTGCGGACCGACGCCGATCACGATGAGCCGAAGGTCCGGCATGCGCTGCTTGAGCGATGTGTACGCCCGCAGGAGGTAGCTCGCGCCCTTGCGCGGCTCGAGACGTCCGCAGAACAGCACGTTCAGCTTGCCGTCGCGGTACTCGGGGAACGGCCGCGCGTTCCGGTACGCGGCGACGTCGACGCCGTTGGGGATGATCCGGTACTCGCCGGGGAAGTACCGGGCGATGAAGTGTCGCGCCGCGGTCGAGACGGCGATGCGCGCGTCGAGCTTCTTCACGTAATGGCGGCCGACCGGCCGCCCGAGCCAGTACGAGAACGAGAAGCCGCCGAACGCGTGGAACGTCGCGACATTCGGGCATCCGGCGCGATCGAGGATCTGCGCGGACAGGAAAGGAACGAGCGGCTCGTGGTGGTGGAGGATGTCGAACCGCTCACGCTCCAGCATCCGGTTGACCAGCCACTCGAGACGCAGCGAGAGCGTGACGCGACCCACGCTCCCGTTGTAGGGAACGGCGACTGCCTGCCCGATCTGGATGACATCCTGGGCCGGCGGGTCGTCGCCCCATGGCGCCGTGATGATGCGCACCTCGTGGCCCATCGTGCGCAGGCGCTCGTACGTCTCGCGGATGTGCTCGTTCGCGCCACCGGGTCGCGGGTACGCGTAGGGCGAGACGATGCCGATCTTCATCTCTCGTCCGCTTCGGTGTGGCGCGGGCGCCCCTTTCCGGGTGGCCCCGTGGGGCTCTTCGATCCGGTCCGTCCTCGCGCGATCGAGCGCCGGATTCGCTTGGCGGGGTCGCGAAGCATCGAGCGGTACTGCTGCTGGGCGGCGCCGCGCAGGTGCTCGCGCAGCGTCCATGGCCTGCCGCCGGCCGCCGTCGTCCGGGTGACGATCGCGGCGTAGAGGTCATCGGGGCCGTCGCCGGAAAAGTCGGTCCAGGCGGTGCCGACCAGCTCCGCGTGGTGCGCGTCGCTCGAGCCCGTCTCCGCGATGCGCAGAACGTGCTCGTTGAGCCACACCGCGCGCTTGACCCGCACCCTTCCTGCGTACGAGGGGTTGATCAGCTCGATGCCGTCGATGAACGACGCGCTCTCGCCGAGCTCGGCAAGTCCGCGCAGCGCGCGCTCGCCGATGGAGAACGTGAGATACGACAGCGGATGCGGCACGACGGCGAGGCCACCCTGCCGGTGGATCGCGGCGACAGTGTCCGCGAGCGGCCGGAACATCGGGATCTCGTCCTCGACGAAGAGCGCCAGCAGATGTCCAGAGCGGGTGGTGACCTCGATGCCGGGGATGACCTCCACGGGGCTTGATCGTCTCGCCGCGATATCCCGCAGGACGAACGAGCCGCGTATGTCGTCATGATCCGTCAGCGCGATGACCGTCATCCCGACCAGCTCGGCGGCGGCGAGGATCTCCTCGGGTGAGGCGAGACCATCACCGAGGTCGGAGTGGAGTTGGAGATCGGCCTTACCCACGACGTCTCGGTGAAGAAGGGCCCTTCGGCCCACGGCGGCCCCGGCCCCCGCGCCTGACCGAGTCATCCGAAAAGAAGGGCTCGAACACGGCCCATTCCGCAGGCGAGCGCGCAAGATGACGCTCCATCACCCGAGCGAACTCTCGCATCCCGAGGCGCACGTCCGCCTCATGGTCTCCGGTCCGGACGAGCGCGAGCGCCGGCTCGAAGTGCAGGCTCACTTTGTCGCCCTGGCGGTAGGCGAATGCAGGGATGACCGCCGCGTCCGCGCGCAGCGCGAGCGAGATGTGCGCGGACGGCAGCAGCACCTGGTGACCGAAGAACTCGACCCGTTCGCCTGTGCCGGTGACGGCTCGGTCGGCGATGACGCCGAGCACGCCTCCGTCACGCAGGACCCGGTAGATCCCCCGAGCGGAGCTCGTCGCGATGAACGTCCCTCCGAGCGCCGCACGCGCGCGGTTCACAGCACGCCCGAACTCGGTGTGCTCCTCCTCCACGGGCATCGTGGTGTGGTAGCCCCGCGCGAGGAACAGCTGTCCGCACACGTTCACCGGCCCGAAATGGGCCGAGGCCATCACGACGCCCTTGCCTCGGGCGTGTGCGGCCAGGAAGTGCTCCCAACCCTCGGCCTCGACCCACTCGGTGATGCGCTCGCGCGATGCGCGTAGGAGACGGAACGTGTCGAGATAGTTGTGGGCCTGGTTGACGAAGGTGCGGCGCACGGCGGGCCGCCGTGCCGGGGCGATCACGCGCTGGTTGTCGCGCACCGCCGCGCGAGCGCGAGACGACGCGAGCCACGTCAACGAGCCGATCAGCTCGCTGAGCGCCGGTACCGCGGGCCCGGGGATGAGTGGGAGCGTGCGCTCGAGGGCACGGGCGGCGACCGTGGCGAGCACGGGGGTCTAGGTGCCGGGCCGCACTGGCGGCCACATCGGCCGGAAGATGTACCACTGGTCCGGCCACTCCCGGACGAACCGCTCGAGACCTGAAACGATCGCCTGCGTCCCGCGCTCGATGTCCTGTGCGGCTTCGCGCGTCCGCTCCACCATGATGGGCGGCAGCGCGATCCCGCGGAACGTATTGTCGCGCTCGCGCACGACGGCCGACACCACGATCGGCGCGCCGGAGACCCGTGCGAGGTTCGCGGCGACGGACGGAAACTTGGTCGGAGTCCCGAAGAAGCTCACCTCCACGTTGTTGAACGCGTCCGCGCGCGGTCCGAGGTCCATCATCAGGCCGACCATCTCGTTGCGGCGGAGCGCCCTGAGCGCCTTCTTCGCCGCCCCGATGGGGGAGTGGATCGTGATGTTCTTGTGCGAGCGGTTCCCCACGAGCAGGTCCATGAGCCGCTGGTTCGTCAGGTCGTCGGCGATGACGTTGAGCTTCACGTCGTTGGCGATGCGCGCGCCCCCCAGGTCGAAGTTGCCGAAGTGGATCGAAACGAAGATGAGCCCGCGGTTCCGTGCGAGCCCTTCTTTGAGGTGCTCCCACCCCTGGAGGCGCACGAGCCTCGCGAGGTCCTCGAGGCCGAGCTTCGGGAACCGCATGATCTCGGTCACGTACTTCGCGAAGTTGCGGAACGTGCGCCTGGCCACTCGTGCGACCTCCGGATGGTCTTTCGGGAGCCCGAGCACGACCGCGAAGTTGCCCTTCGTGATCCTCCGGCGGCTCGCCCAGGCGAGGTACGCGAGCTCGCCGGTCAGGACCGCTCCCGCGTAGGTGATCCGTTCGGGGAGGCGCTGCACGAGCAGGGCCGTTCCCTGGTAGAGCCAGTACGCAGTGCCCTCGAGGATCCGTCGCGGAAGCAGCGGGCGTTGCTCGTTCAGCGTGCCCTCGCCGCGGCCGCTGACGCCGCTCCCGCGAGTGTGCGCACGTCGTCGCCGCGGATGAATGCCTCGACGGAGTCGCGCGCCTCGTCATCGGGGATCTGCTGTGGCGGCGACTTCATGAAATACGACGCGGGCGCGACGATCGTTCCGCCGAGCCCGCGATCCAGCGCGAGCTTCGCGCAGCGGATCGCGTCGATGACCACGCCCGCGCTGTTCGGCGAATCCCACACCTCGAGCTTAAGCTCGAGATTCAACGGCACGTCGCCGAATGTCGTGCCTTCCATACGGATGTAGCACCACTTGCGGTCGAGGAGCCACGGCACGTAATCGGACGGCCCCACATGGACGTCCCCCTCCGCGAGCGGCTGGTCAGCCGGGAGCATGCTCGTGACCGCGGCGGTCTTGGAGATCTTCTTGGACTCGAGACGCTCACGCTCGAGCATGTTCAGGAAGTCGGTGTTGCCGCCGAAGTTGAGCTGGTACGTGCGGTCGAGCCGCACACCGCGGTCGCCGAAGAGGCGAGTGAGCACGCGGTGCGTGATCGTCGCCCCGACCTGGCTCTTGATGTCGTCGCCGATGATGGGCAAGCTCTTCGCCGCGAACCGCCTCTGCCAGTAGGGCTCCCGCCCGATGAAGACGGGAACGCAATTGATGAAGGCGCAGCCCGCCTCGAGCACCTGCTCGACATACCACTTCGTCGCCTCCTCGCTCCCGACGGGCAGGTACGAGACGACCACGTCGACCTTGCGGTCGCGCAGGATGCCGACGATGTCGTGGGTCGGGCCCTCTGCCTTCTTCACGACCGCAGAGAGGTACTTTCCGATGCCGTCGTGCGTCATGCCGCGGCTCACGGTCACCCCGCTCTTCGGCACGTCGGCGAATCGGTAGGTGTTGTTCGGCTCGGCGTAGATCGCGTCCGCGAGGTCCTTGCCCACCTTGTTGCGGTCGATGTCGATCGCCGCGACGAACTCCACGTCACGGACGTGGTAGCCGCCGAGGTCCACGTGCATGAGCCCCGGGATGCGCTGGTCGACCTTCGCGTTGCGGTAGTAGTGCACGCCCTGCACGAGCGAGCTCGCGCAGTTGCCCACGCCGATGATCGCGACGCGGATCCTCGTCCGCGCGGAACCGTTGCCGTTCGGGCGTGTCTTGCGGACGACGACGGCCTTCGTCGCGCCGACCGTTCGGCGCGCCCCGTTCCCGTCGCGTGTCCGGCTCTTGCTTGCCGCCATCTGCCCTACGTCGTTTCTCTTGCACCCAGCGCGCGCACGACGACCGTGACGCGCCGGATGAGGGTGAGTGTCGCGAGGATCGCCACGACCACCACCGCCGCCACGAACGGCGCGGTCGAGCCCGCCACGGCCCACCCGCCGAGTCCGAGGAGGAGGATGACCACGCGCACCTCGCGAGGCGCGAGCCCGACCGTCGCGCTCAGGCCGGCCTGCTCGGCCTTCGCGCGCACGTAGCTGACCTGGAACGACGTGATGAGCGCGGCCAGCGCCGCCCAGAAGAGCAGCGGGTCGGCTGTCGCCGCGCCGAGCGCGACAGCGGCACCGAAGAAGGCGCCGTCAGAGAGCCGATCGAAGGTCGAATCGAGGAACGCGCCCAGCTTCGTGCCGCCATCGGCAGCGCGCGCGAGCGCCCCGTCGAGCGTGTCGCACAGCGACCCGGCGACGAGGATGACGACCGCTGTGAGCGGCTGCGCCGCCGCCACGAACGCCGCGCCGGCGACCGATAGGGCGAAGCCCATGACGGTGACGGTGTTCGCGGTCACACCGAGCGCGGCGAGCCGCCGTGCGACCGGCGCCATGCCGCCGCGGGCGCCCTCGGCCAGCCCGCCAGGGATCACGCCGTGGCTTCCGCTCATATCAAACCCCGGCCCCGTCTCGACTTCGTCTCGCCGGCTGCCGGAGGCCCTGCGGCTGGGTCGGGCAAAGCCCTTCCTCGCCTGGAACATTCCTCAAGCCCCAGCCCCGTCTCGACGTCGTCTCGTCGGCTGCCGGCGAAGTGCCAGCAGGCGCCTCATTCGCGCACCCCGGATCGGTTCATGAGCGTGCGAAACCCGCCCTCGTGGAGCTGTCCGAATCGCTCGCGATCGAAGGAGCAGCGCACCTCCCGTCCCACGCGCTGCGTGCGGACGATGCCCGCACGCACGAGACGACGCAGGTGCCAGGTCATCAGGGGCTGACTCAGCTCGAGCCGCTGCGCCAGGTGGGACACGCTGTGCTCGCCCTGGGTCGCGAGCAGGCGGACGATCCGCATCCGGGAGTCGTCAGCGAGCGCGCGGTAGTAGAGCTCAAGCTCACGCAGGGTCGATGTTGCCACTCCGCTCCCCCGGGCCAAATGTATCTACGACTGTTTATAATTCATCCCGACGCGAGTTGCAATCACGCGCGAGGCGTCGCTGCGACGGCCTGCGCCGAGCTCATGGCGACAACGCGCATGATGGCCGGGATGACGCGGGCCCGGCTGCGCTTCCCCAGCGGCGATCCGATCGAGGTGGTGCTCGAGGACGTGTGCGAGTACGGACCAGCCGTGCCGGGATTCCGGGCATGGCTGGGCGCGGTCTTCGCGTCTCCCACCGGCCGGTGGATCATCCGCTTCGTGGACGGCGAAATCCTCGGGTTCCGGCGCGACGAGCTGAACCGGATCCGCGTGACCGCCGACGGCGCCGAGCTCACCTTTGGCGAGCGCTCGATCGTCGTGCGCACGGCGGACGTGCGTTCGTATGCACCCGAGCCGGAGGGTGTGCGCGCGTGGCTCGGGCGCCTCGCGCATGGATCGGGCGACGCGTGGATCAGGCTGGGCGACGGACGCGAGCTCCGCTTCGCCGTGGGCAACGGCCCGCATGTGAGCTTCCTCGAGCCGGTGGAGGCGCCGAAGGCGTCGTGAGGGCTCCGCCGCCGGACCGACCATTCCTCCGCGTGCCGTACGGGCACGAAGAGCTCGAGTTCATCCTGCAGCCGTGGTTCGATCTGGATGTGCTCGAGTCGTCGTCGCGGCAGCCGGTCGGTAACGTCGACGCGACCGCGCGCGCGTCGCTCGCCGCGCCGCTCGGCTCGGCGCCGCTGCGGGAGCTCGCGCGTGAAGCCGTCTCCCGCGCGGGACCGCGCTCCGCCCACGCGGTGATCGCCGTCACCGATCTGACCCGAGCGTGTCCTGATGACGTGCTCGTGCCCCCACTGCTCGACGAGCTCAACGCCGGCGGGATCCCGGACGACCGTGTGAGCGTGATCGTCGCCGTTGGCCTGCACCGCGCCACCACGGACGAAGAGAAGCGCGCGAAGCTCGGCGGCGTGGTCGACCGCGTGCGCGTCTTCGACTCCGAGGGGCGCGACCCGGCCAAGTGGGCGTTCCTCGGCGAGGTCCCGCCGTACGACGTCCCCGCATACGTGCAGCGAGCGGTGGTCGAGGCCGACCTCGTGATCGCGACCGGCATCGTCGAGCCACACCAGTACGCGGGATACTCCGGTGGCGCGAAGACCGTCGCGATCGGCTGCTGCGGTGAGCCCGTGATCACCGCGACGCACGGCATGCGATTCCTCGAGGACCCGGGGGTGCGGCTCGGCAGACTCGTGGGTAATCCGTTCCAGGCGACGGTGCGCGAGATCGCGCGGCGAGCCGGCCTGCGCTTCTGCATCAACGTCGTGACGGATGACCGCGAGCGCGTCGTCGCCGTGGCCAGCGGCGCGCCGGACACCGTCCACGACCACCTCGCCGGGGTGGCGGCGGAGATCTACACACGGCCGATCGACAAGCAGTACGACATCGCGATCGCCGGCGTTGGCGCTCCGAAAGACGTCAACCTGTACCAGGCGTCGCGTGCGGCGACGTACCTGCGCTTCGCGCCCACTCCGGTCGTGCGCAAGGGCGGCGCGATCATCGTGCCGGCGCGACTTGACGAGGGCGCTGGTGAAGGTGCGGGCGAGCAGCGCTTCCTCGCGGCCCTGGAGTCCGCGGCGTCACCGGCGGCGGTCGTGGAGGGCGCGCGCGTCCATTTCGCCGGGGGCGAGCAGCGCGCGGTGATGGTCGCGCTCACGCTGCAGCACTGTCAGATCATCGTCGCCGCATCGGAGGCGCCCGAGGTCGTGCGGCTCGCCAAGCTCCGTGCGGCGGTGGACGTGGAGGAGGCACTCGACATCGCGTACGAGCACGTCGGGCGGCCGCGGCGAGCGAGCGTGCTGCTCGTGCCGCATGCCCTCCACACGCTGCCGGTCGTGCGGGAGGCGTCGCCCGCTTAGGGTCGCTTGCGCTGTGGCGCCTTCTCCTTGACGCCCGCGGGGCCGAAGCTCTTTCGGCGGGCGATCGAGATCTCCAGGAGCCGCGCGATGCCATCCGCGTCGCTCTCGGCGCGGCGCATCAGCTCGGACTCGGGCCTGCCGATCAGGCCGCACGTCGCGCAGTCGCCGGTGCCGGAGAGGCGGGCGTGGCAGTGGCGGCAGTGCACCTCGAAGGCACCCAGGGGCTGGATCAGATCGTGCGAGCGAGCTTCCGCGAGCAGCGTGTCGAGCGCGGCGCCCATGTCGTGATTCCTTTCTCCCCGCGGCCCGGCCCGGCGCCGAACGTCGTCCGCGCTGGCTCCCCACGACCCTGTCTTGCGTGTTCCGCGTCCGGCCACCTGGTCAGTGCGGGCATCGGGTGGTGACCCGGGGCCATTCTGCACGCCCCTGGGGAGCTGCCGTTGTCGGCGTCGCCCCGGCCCGACTAGCATGCGGCCGGGTGGTCTGACCGCGTGGGTCCACAGCGGCCGCCACCGGCAGGAGGGGTTGCCATGCGTTCACCAGGAGCGAAGCGCTCCATCGCGGTCCTCTCGGCGGTCTTGGTCGTGGCGGCCGCGTGCGGAGGCGGTGGGACAGGCGCGGGTACTTCGGCCAGCAGCGCTCCCGCTGCGACGGCGGTACAGGCACAGATGCCGACCAAGCCGGTCGAGTTCGTCATCAGCACAGCACCGGGCGGCGGCTCCGACATCTACGCGCGACTCATGCAGGGGATCATCGACAAGGCGAAGCTCTCGCCGCAGCCGGTGAACCCGCTGAACAAGGACGGCGGCTCGGGCGCCGTCGCCTTTAACTACGTCTTCGAGAAGAAGGGTGACATGCACGCGATCATGATCACCCTCAACTCGTTCTGGACGACGCTCATCACGCAGAAGCTTCCGTACAAGCCGGATGACTTCACGCCGATCGCGAGCCTTG
>JACDAF010000083.1 GCA_013695575.1 Chloroflexota bacterium
TCACTCGAGCTCGATGAGCGCCGCGTGCGCGCGGACCAGCTTGCCGTTCTCGGCGACGATGCGCTTCACGCGTCCCGCCGCGGTGCTCTTGATCTCATTGAAGAGCTTCATGGCCTCGATGAGCCCGATGACGTCTCCGACCGCGACGACCGAGCCCTCCTGGACGAATGGCCCGGATTGCGGCGACGCCGATCGGTAGAAGATACCGGTGAGCGGAGCGTTGATCGTGTTCGCGGTCCCGAGGGCAGCTCCGCGCGACACGACAACGGACGCCATCGGCGCCCCATCTGGCGCGGGCGCGGCCGCAGCGCTCGCGGCCTGCGGCGGACCGGCGGTCCCTTGGGGTCCACTGGCGCCGACGACGCGGACGCGCAGTCCATCCTGTTCTACCTCGAGCTCGCGGATGCCGTCGGTCCCCAGTCGTTCAAGCAGCTCCCGCGCGAGCGCCGTGGCACGCTCCCGCACACCGGGCTCGGTCATGCGGCGCGCTCGCCGCGCTTCAGGACGAGCGCAACGTTGTGCCCGCCGAACCCCATCGAATTCGACAATGAGTACGCGGCGTCGGCCTTCCGGGCGGCGTTCGGGATGTAGTCAAGGTCGCACGCCGGATCGGGAACTTCCTGATTGGTGGTCGGCGGCAGCACGCCCTCCCGCATCGCGAGCAGGCACACGATCGCCTCGATCGCGCCCGCAGCGCCGAGGGTGTGACCCATCATCGACTTCGTCGAGGAGACCGGTATCCGTGCCGCGTCATCGCCGAACACCGTGTGGAGCGCCCTCGTCTCGGCGCTGTCGTTCGCCGGGGTCGACGTGCCGTGCGCGTTCACGTAGCCGATCCCCTCCGGTCCGATCCCCGCGTCGGCAAGAGCGATACGCATCGCGCGGACGGCGCCGCTCGCCCCAGGCGGTGGTGCCGTGATGTGGTACGCGTCGGCGGTCGACCCGTAGCCGGCGACCTCGCCGAGGATCAGGGCACCACGCGCGCTCGCGTACTCCTCGGCCTCCAGGATGAGGCACGCGCCGCCCTCGCTGAACACGAAGCCGTCCCGCTCCATGTCGAAGGGACGAGAGGCGCGCTCTGGATCGTCGTTGCGGCGTGAGAGCGCGTGCATGGCCGCGAACGCTCCGACGGCCACGGGGATGAGTCCCGCCTCCGATCCGCCCGCCACCATGACGTCGGCCTGGCCGCGACGGATGACGTCGAGCCCGAGGCCGATCGCGTGCGCGCTCGACGCGCACGCGGAGACGGTCGCGAGGTTCGGACCTTTTGCTCCGAACTTCATGGCGATCTCGCCAGACGCCATGTCCACGATCATCATCGGGATCATGAATCCAGACACCTTCCGCGGATCCTTCCCGTGCGCGATGACGTTGTCCACGAGTGTCGAGACCCCGCCGATGCCGGAGCCGAAGACCACCCCGACGCGCGAAGCGATATCCGCCGTGATCCGCAGCCCGGAGTCCTGCAGTGCCTGCGAGGCCGCGGCCACCGCGAAGTGCACGAAGCGGTCGGACCGCTTCATCTCCTTGCGCTCCATGTATTGGAGCGGATCGAAGTCCTGTGCTTCACCGGCGATGCGCGCATCGAGCGCCTTGGCGTCGAACCTCGTGATCGGCCCGATCCCGCTACGGCCGGCGATAAGGCCGTCCCACGTCGCCTGCACCGTTGAACCCAGCGGCGTCACCATGCCGATCCCGGTCACGACGACCCGTCGCGTCTCGTCCTTGTCAGTGATCACGAGGACCGAGTTTACCGGCGCGCGTCACACACCAGCGAGGTCCGCTACGCGTCGTCTCGGGCGACACGGTCGATGATGATCACGGCGCGCTCGAGGGCGTCGAGCTCCGCCGCCTGAAGCCCGCGGAGACGGCGCTCGAGCTCGCCGACCCGCATCTCCCGACCACGCCGCAGGACGCGCCGCCCTTTCGCGGTGCTGCGTATCCGCACGACGCGCGCGTCCCGCGCGTCGGGCCCGCGCACGGCAAGACCGGCGCGCTCCAGCGCCTGGACCAGCCTCGTCATGGTCGGCGGCCGCACCTGCTCCGCCGCCGCGAGCTCACCGAGCGATCGTGGGCCCCCCATGAGGACGGACAGCACGGAGAGCTGTGCCGCGGGGATTCCTGTCTTCGGGTCGCTGCGGCGGACCCGGCGCAACAGGTGGATCGCCGCGGAGTGCAGGCGATCCGCCACGGCGCGTGGGCTTGCGCGAGAGCTCACTGGTGTGATATTAGTTAGCCTACCTAAGTACAGTCAAATTGTGGGGGTGGCGATGAGCGCGTTCATCGAGGCGATCAAGAACGGCGACAAGGAGAGTGTGGAGCGGGAGCTGGCGGGCGACAGTGCGCTCGTCCACGGCGAGGAGAACGGGACCTCCGTGATCCTCGTCGCCGCGTACCACCGCGAGCCCCAGATCGCGAGGCTGCTGGCCGAGCGCAAGGGCGAGCTGTCGATCTTCGAGGCGGCTGCCGTCGGCGACGTGGCGCGCGTGCAGGAGCTGCTCGACGAGGACCCCTCGCTCGCGAGCGCCTACGCGCCGGATGGCTTCCATCCCCTCGGGCTCGCGGCGTTCTTCCGCCAGCCCGAGGTCGTCGAGGTGTTGCTCGCGCGCGGCGCCGACGTGCGCGCGGTCGCGAAGAACCCGATGCAGGTGACCGCCTTGCACTCGGCCGTCGCGGATGGCGGTCACGCGGGGATCGCGAAGGCGCTCGTCAGGGCAGGCGCCGACGTGAACGCGAAGCAGCGGCACGGCTGGACGCCGCTCCACGGCGCGGCCGACAGCGGCGACCGCGAGCTGGTGGAGCTCCTCCTGTCCCGCGGTGCCGATCCGACCATGACGCAGCAGGACGGCAAGACGGCGCTCGACATCGCGCGCGAGCGGGGCCGGGTCGAGGTCGTCAGCGTGTTGGTGCCGCGCGCGGGCCTGTAGCTGACCGGCTCGGCCTAGAGGATCGTCTGGCCGAGGGCGCTGGCGACGAGCTCCACGGCGAGCGCGGCGGTCCGATTCTCCTCGTCGAGGATCGGGTTCACCTCCGCGATCTCGAGCGAGCGCAGCTTGCCGCTCGACGCGAGCATCTCCATCGCAAGCTGCGCCTCGCGGTAGGTGAGCCCACCCCGAACAGGTGTGCCGACGCCGGGCGCCTCCTCCGGGTCGATGGAATCCATGTCGAGCGACACGTGGATCCCGTCGCCCTGGCCGGCCACGGCGATCGCCCGCTCGACGGCGGCCGCGACGCCACCGCGATCGATATCCGCCATGGTGACCGTCGTGACGCCTGCACGTGCGATGTTCCCGCGCTCGCGCGTATCGACGGCACGGATCGCGAGCAGCACGGCGTGCGCCCCGTTGACGGTGCCGCGGAGATCCTCCGGGAAGGGCTCGCCCGCGAGCCCTGTGGCGACAGCGAGCGGCATGCCGTGGACGTTCCCCGAGGGGGTGGTCTCCGGTGTGTTCATGTCGCCATGCGCGTCGATCCAGATCACACCGGGGCGCCGGCCGGCACGCACGATACCCGCGAAGGTGCCGATCGACATCGCGTGGTCGCCACCGATGACGAGCGGGAAGCCACCGCGCTCCTCGATGCCCTGCACGCAGGCTGCGAGATCCTGCACCACGCGCACGATCTCACTGACGTAGCGGGCCCGCTCGTTCTCGGAATCCCGCAGGACGCGATCAGGCACTGCGATGTTCCCGTGATCACGCACGCGGTGGCCGAGCCGCTCGAGCGTTGAGCGCAAGCCCGCGTAACGGATCGCGGACGGGCCCATGTCGACGCCGCGCCGGCTGCCGCCGAGGTCCATCGGGACGCCGATGACCTCGATGTCCACTTAGCCCCCCTGCTTCTGGAAGATCGCCTGGATCGTCCCCTCTGCCGCCAGCTCGTCGCCCACCAGAGCGCGCACGATCACGCGCGCGTAGCCACGGCGCATCTTCTCCATCGTCGCCTCGAACCGACCCAGATCGCCGGGCCGCACGATCCGCCTGAACCGCATCTCGTCGATGCCCGCGAAGAGCGCGAGGCCCTCGCGGTACCCGGGCAACGCCATCGCCATGACCGTCGCGGTCTGGGCGCACGATTCAGTGAGGATGATGCCCGGCACGATCGGGTTCCCGGGAAAATGCCCGCGCAGGTACCACTCGTCGCCGGTGAATTGGTGCTCGGCGACGGCGCGGACGCCGGGCTCGAGCTCGATCACGCGGTCGATGAGCAGGAAGGGCTCGCGGTGCGGGATGAGCGCCTCGATCCCCGCCCTGTCGAGCGGCGCACGGACCTCGATCACGACAACGGTCCTGCCGGGCGGGCCGATCGGACTTCTGCGCGTCGGTGTCGGGGGTTCCTTCCGCAGAGGGGCCCGACACCGGGAAGCGCAGAGGCCGTCGGCCCGCCCAGGAGGCTGCGGCCCTGGGTCACCCCGCCAGCGCCTCGATCCCGACCGTGTCGATAAGGTGCGTCGTCACCTGCCCTGAGCGGAAGAGCTCGCTCGCGAGGATCTTCTTGTGCGCCGAGATGTTCGTCGTGACCCCAACGACCGTGAATTCGTCGAGCGCGCGCTGCATGCGAGCGACGGCCTCGGTGCGGTCGCGTCCCCAGGCGATCACCTTCGCGAGCAGCGAGTCGTAGTACGGCGGGACCTCGTACCCCTGGAAGCAGTGCGTGTCGAGCCGGATGCCGGGCCCGGCGGGCGGCAGCCACGTCGCGAGCGTACCGGTCGATGGGGCGAAGTTCGCGTCGGGGTCCTCCGCGTTGATGCGGCACTCGATGGCATGCCCGGTCACCCAGACCTGCTCATCGCTGAACGAGAGCGGCTCCCCCGCCGCGAGCGCGATCTGCTCCTTCACCAGGTCTACGCCGGTGACCGCCTCGGTGACGGTGTGCTCCACCTGGATCCGAGCGTTCACTTCGATGAAGTACTCGCGGTCCTCGCCGTCCACGAGGAACTCGAAAGTTCCGACACCGCGGTAGCCGAAGTGCACGGCGGCGTCGATGGCGCGCTTCTTGATGCGCTGCCGGAGATCCTCTGAGATGGTCGACGACGGCGCCTCCTCCAGCATCTTCTGGTGGCGCCGCTGGATCGAGCACTCACGCTCGCCGAGACAGACGCCGGTCCCCCGATTGTCCACCAGCACCTGCGCCTCGATGTGGCGAACACCCTCGAGGTTGCGCTCCACGTAGATGCCGTCGTCGCCGAAGGACGCCTTCGCCTCGCCGCGCGCCTGCTCCCAGAGGCGCTGCAGGTCGCGAGAGGACTCGGCTTTACGCATACCGCGACCGCCGCCGCCCGCCTTCGCCTTCAGCATCACCGGGTATCCGATGGCCTCGGCGATGCGCAGCGCCTCGGACGCGCTTCGTACGGGGCCGTCGGAACCGGGCACCACCGGCATGCCGATGCGCTTCATCGCGAGTCGCGTCGCGGACTTGTCGTGGAAGCGCGCGAGGACCTCCGGTGGCGGCCCGATGAAGACGAGACCGTGCTCGCGACAGACCTCGGAGAAGTCCGCGTTCTCGGAGAGGAACCCATAGCCGGGATGGATCGCCTGCGCGCCCGAGATCAGCGCAGCCGAGATCACCGCGGGGATGTTCAGGTATGACTCGCGCGAGCTCGGCGGGCCGATGCAGATCGCCTCGTCCGCCAGGTGCACAGGCAGGGAGTGCGCGTCGGCCTCGCTGTACACGACGACCGTCTGCACGGCGAGCTCGCGGCAAGCGCGGATGACGCGGACCGCGATCTCGCCGCGGTTGGCGATGAGCACCTTATCGAACACGGAGCGCCTCCTCGAGCGATGCGGGATCGCCCACGTTGGCCGTCGTCGCGTCGGGGAGGATGCGCTTCGCGAGCCCTATCAGGACGGTGCCCAGACCGAACTCGATGAAGTGCGTCACGCCCTCCCCGCTGGCGCGCCGTATGGAGGCGACCCATCGTACCGGCGACCACGCCTGCTTCTCGAGCAGCGGCGGAAGGTCGGCCGCATGCTCGTGCGGCTCCGCGTCGACGTTCGTGATGACGGCGTAACGGAGCGGCGAGAAAGCGGTCGCGGCGATCGCCTTCGCAAGCTCCGGTGCGACGGGACGCATCGCCGCGGAGTGGAATGCGGCGGACACGCGCAGCGGCAGCAGGCGCTTCGCGCCCGCCTGCTTGAGCGCCGCGGTCGCAGCCGCGATGCCCGTTAGCGGGCCCGAGATGACGACCTGACCGGGCGCGTTGTCGTTCGCGATGACCAGCCCCGTCCCTTCGATCGCCCGCGCGACGACATCGGCATCGAGGCCGATCACGGCCGCCATGCCACCGGAGGGATCGGCCTTCTGCATGAGCTCACCGCGACGGCGCACGAGACGCACAGCGTCGGCGAGCTTCAGCGCTCCGGCCGCGACGAGTGCTGAGAACTCGCCGAGGGAGTGCCCGAGGCAGATCGGATCGTCGGCCGCAAGGCCGCGCTCGAGCGCAGCGCGGAGCGCGGCGATCGACGTCGTGAGGATCGCGGGCTGCGCGTTCGCCGTGCGATCGAGCTCGGCCTGCGGGCCCTCCCAGCAGAGTGATCGGAGATCGATGCCGACGGCCTCGGTCGCCTCGTCATAGGTGCGCGCGGCGATGGGAAAGGCCTCCGCGAGGGCCTTCCCCATCCCAACGACCTGTGAACCTTGACCTGGAAAGAGCCATGCGGTCCTCATGGACCGCCCGAGGTTACCGCCTCGTGCTCAGGAGGGCGAGACCTTCTGCGCCTCTTCCTTCCCGCTGCGCTGTCCCATGCCCTTCTCGTAGGTCACCGACTGCCCCTGCGTGAGCGAGTCGAACGCGTCGCCATCCACCTGCGAGCGGTGGAAGAACAGCTCGGTACCGTCCTCCTGCTTGATGAACCCGAACCCGCGGTCGGTCAGCTTGCTGATCGTGCCTTGTGCCACTTCGTTTGCTCTCCTACGTGCTGCCGCGCGTCACGGCGTTCCCATGCGCGCGTCGTCACAGTGTACGGTGCGCCGCCGACGCGGCGGCCGATCGGGTGGCGTGGGCCGGGACGGCGTGCCGTTCCGCGCGCACTACCGGGGGAACTCCCGGGCGAAGTCAGGGAAGTAGCGCTCGACCGTCGTGAGCGTGAACTCCGGGAGGATGCTCGTGTTCGGTTCGCGGGCGAGCAGGAAGGCGAACGAGCGCCGCACCAGGTCCCCGACGTCCGCCCCGCCATAGCGCTCGCGTTCGGCGCGCGAGACCCGCACGACGTGCTTCGTCAGGGGCGGTCCCGCGACCGTGACCTCGGCGAGCCAGCCGGCATCGACCGCGCGGACCGCGACGCGGACGGTCACTGCGCCTCGATGACGAAGAGCGCCTGCCCGTACTCCACAGGAGCCCCGCCCGTCACGAGCACCTCGGCGATCTTTCCATCCGCGGGGGCGGTGACCTCCGCCATGTGGCCGAGCGATTGGATCGCCCCCAGCACCACGCCACCCTTCACCGCGTCGCCTCGGGACCATTCGCGGGCGGCGCTGAAGATGCCGACGGCTCCTGCGTGCACGCGCTTGGTCGCCGGCGCCGCGGGCTGCGAGGAGCGCGCGGCGGCCACGCGCGGCGCGGGCACGGCCACGGCATCCACGCTCACCGCGACCGAGAAGGCCTCGGTCTGGACCTCGATGCGCGATGCGCCACCCTCGCGCGCGAGGAGCACCAGCTCGTCGATGAGCGACAGGGCCTCGTCGCGATCGCTCAGAGCCGCACCTTCCCGATACCGCGGCGCCACCAGGGCTCCTTCTTCGGCGGCGCCTGGCCGGCGGACGGCTCGACAACGACGCCGATCGCGCGGAATCGCTCGTACCTCGCGGACAGCAGATCGGCGGTCGGGACCCGCGAGAGGCGCTCGAGCTCGCTCGTGAGCGCCGCTCGGACCGCCTTGGCCGTGGCAGTGTGATCGGTCTGCGCGCCACCGGGCGGCTCAGGGATGAGCGCGTCGACGATCCCGAGCTCGAGCAGGTCAGGACCGGCGAGGCGGAGCGCGCTCGCCGCGCGCTGCGCCTCCGCGTTGCTGCGGAACAGGATGGCGGCGGCTCCCTCGGGAGAGATCACCGAGTACACCGCGTTCTCGAGCGCGAGCACGACATCACCGACGCCGAGCGCGAGCGCGCCTCCCGAGCCGCCCTCGCCCAGCACCACGACGACGACGGGCGTCGCCAGGCGCGTCATCGCCTCGATGCTGCGCGCGATCGCCTCCGCCTGACCGCGCTCCTCGGCCTCGGGCCCGGGGAACGCACCGGGGGTATCGATGAGCGTGATGAGCGGTAGGTGGAACTTCTCCGCGAGCCGGTAGAGGCGGATGGCCTTGCGGTAGCCCTCGGGATGGGGCATGCCGAAGTTGCGCGCGATGTTCTCCTCGGTGGACGAGCCCTTCTGCTGCCCGACGACCACGACGTACAGACCGTCGATCTCCGCGATCCCTCCGATGACCGCTGGGTCGTCGCGGAACAGCCGGTCGCCGTGCAGCTCTTGGAAGCGGTCGAATGCGCCCGCAATGACGTCCTGCGCGTGAGGCCGCTTCGGGTCGCGGGCGAGCTGGACCGCCTGCCAGGCCGTCCCGCGCGTCGCGGCGATCGCCCGGGCATCGGTGATGAGTCCGGCTTCGGGCAGGTGGCCGTTCGTCTCGACCGCCGTCCGCTTGCCCAGCAGCTTGTCGACCATCGACACCTCAGAGGCTCCAGCGCATGTCGTGCGCGACCGGCCGGAACGCCGTGAGGAAGAAGGCGAGCCGGTCGCGGAGCTGGGCACGCGGGACGATCTGGTCGATGAAACCGTGCTCCAGGACGAACTCGGAGCGTTGAAAGCCCGTCGGCAGCTTCTCCCCGATCGTCTGGTCGGTGACGCGCGCGCCCGAGAAGCCGATGAGGGCACCGGGCTCGGCAACGATGAGGTCCCCGAGCGACGCGTACGACGCGAGCACGCCGCCGGTGGTCGGATCCGTGAGCACACTCACGAAGGGCAGGCCCGCGTCAGCGAGACGGCCGAGCGCGGCGACGATCTTCGCCATCTGCATGAGCGCGATCGTCCCCTCCTGCATCCGTGCGCCGCCAGAGGCCGACACGATGACCAGCGGCCGGCGCTCCGCGAGCGCGCGCTCCGCCACTCGCGTGATCTTCTCGCCGACCACGCTCCCCATGGAGCCGCCGATGAAGTCGAAGTCCATCGAGGCGATGGCCGTCGGCACCTCGCCGATCAGCGCGAATCCGGTGATGACCGCATCCTGCTCGCCGCTCTTCGCGCGCGCGGCCTCGATGCGGGTCGGATACGGCTTCGAATCGGCGAAGACGAGCGGATCGGCCGAGGTCATCTCCGAGTCGTGCTCCTCGAAGGAGCCGCGGTCGACGAGCAGCTCGATGCGCTCGCGCCCGCCAAAGCGGAAGTGGTGCTCGCAGCTCGTGCACACGTTCAGGTTGCGGACCAGCTGCTTGTTGAACAGCATCTCGCCGCATCCCGGGCACTGGGTCCAGAGGTGAGACGGGAACTCTTTGCGGCCTCGCGCGAAAGGCATCCGGAGACGCATCAGGAGCCCAGCATGCTCTCCGGGTACCAGCACACGCCGACGACGCCGGGCCCGCCGTGCGCCGCGATCACCGGCCCCGCCTCGGCGGTGTAGTGCTCGACGCAGTCGTACCGGCGTTTCAGCCATTCGGCGACGAGCGCCGCGCGATCGGCGGCGTTCGTGTGGATCACGCACACGTGCAGCCTTGCGCCCGGCGCGACCTCCGCCTCGATCAGCTCCTTGAGCCGCGCGAGGGCCTTGTCGCGCGTGCGCACCTTGTCCATGGGCTCGAGCTTGCCGTTCTCGATCTTGATGATCGGCTTGATCGACAGCAGCGAGCCGAACATCGCTTGCATGCCCGAGGCACGACCGGATCGCTTGAGCTGCTCGAGCGTGTCGATGATCGCGTAGAGCTTGACGTTCCCCGCGAGCCGCCGCGCAAGTTTCACGGTCTCGGCGAAGGACTTTCCCTGCCCGCGGGCGCGTGCGGCGGCTGTGCCGATGAGAGCGATCGAGCCCGCCGTCGCACGGCTGTCGACGACCTCGACCGGAATGGCGACCTGGTCCTTTGCGGTCGTGAGCGCCGAATATGTGCCGGAAAGCTCGTTCGCCACCGTGATGGCGAGGATGCCCTGGGCGCCATCGCGCCGGGCGGCCTCGAAGGCGTCGGTGCACTCGCCGAGCGAGGGCTGCGACGTCGTGGGTCGCGCGTTCGGCTGCTGGAGCCGCTCGTAGAACTCGGCGGGGCTGAGGTCGACGCCGGCGGTGAAGTTCTGCTCGCCGAAGCTGACATGGAGCGGGAGCACGCGTAGGTCCAGCTCACGCGCGAGCTCCGGCGGCAGGGCCGCCGTTCCGTCGACCATGATCGCGAACTGCTCCTCCACCACGACCTCCCCCGTCAGGATCCGCACCGGACCATAGGCCGTTTCGACACGCAGCGCGCCATCGGGCTCGAGAGCCACGGCGACCCCGCGTGCAGCGTCCTCACCGGAGCGAGCGACCAGGACCCGGCGGCCGAGGACCGTCGATCGTCCGCGCCACTCATCCAGGATCGCCAGAGCGGGGGCCTCGAAGGCGCGAGCGATCTCCCGCGCGAGGGTCGCGAGCGCGGCGAGCCGGTCGACCGGCACGCCGGCGAGCGCGAGCGACGTCGCTGTCGCGCGCAGCTCGGC
>JACDAF010000092.1 GCA_013695575.1 Chloroflexota bacterium
CTCGCGGAGGGCTTCGACCTCCTCCCGTCGCGAACGCCGCGGCGTTGACGAGCGGCATGACCGCACTGCAGCTCATCCGCCCGGCCGACGTCCACGGGTTCGAATCCGCGGCCGGCGCCTTCCTCGCCGCTCGCGAGGCGGAGCACAACCTCATCCTCGGTCTCTGCTCGAACCTCAGGACGCGGACGTACGGGCCGGCCCCGCCGTACTTCGCCGCCGTCCGTCGCGAGGACCGGGTGGTCGCGGCCGCCCTCCGCACGCCACCGTTCCAGGCGGTTCTGTCCACCATTGATGATCCGGGCGCGCTGCCGCTGCTGGTGGACGATCTGCTCGAGACATACCCGGATCTCTCCGGGGTGCTCGCGCGGAAGGAGGACGCTCGCGGGTTCTGCGCGCTCTGGCAGGAACGAACTGGAGCGACCTACCGGCTCAAGACGGCAGAGCGGATCTTCCGCTGCATTCGCGTCATTCCCGCCCGTCCTGTCGGCGGGGAGCTGCGCCGCGCGGACCCGGCAGAACGGGACCTGATCGTCGAATGGCTCATCGCGTTCACGCTCGAAGCGCTCGGTCCGGACGAGGACGTGAGCACCGTCGCCTCCATAGCGGATCACTGGCTGGGCGGCGCCGGACGCTGGCTGTACATCTGGGACGATGGCGGTCCGGTCTCGATGGCCGGCGCCAGCGGCGAGACGCCCAGCGGCATCCGGATCGGCGCCGTCTACACACCGCCGGAGCTGCGGGGTCGCGGCTACGCGAGCAACTGTGTCGCCGCGGTAAGCCAGGCTCAGCTCGACCGCGGGCGGCGCTTCTGCTTCCTGTTCACGGATCTGGCGAACCCGACCTCGAACAAGATCTACCAGGCGATCGGCTACGAGCCGGTCTGCGACGTCGACGAGTACCGGTTCGAGCCGGGTCGCGTGTGACCGGACAGCGCGACCCGGGCGCACCGCTGGGCCTCTACAAGATCCTGCGTCCCGCGGGCGAACCCGAGCTCATCGACTCGGTCGTGCCGCCCGGCGCGGAGATCCTGGACCTCGGCTGCGGGACGGGACGCGTCACGAACGCGCTCGTCGCGGTCGGTCGCAAGGTCGTCGCGGTCGACTTCGACGAGCGGATGCTCGAGCACGTCCGCGGTGCTGAGACCGTGCTGTCGCGCATCGAGGACCTCGAACTCGGACGCCATTTCGGCGGCGCCGTGCTGATGAGCATTCTTGTGAACGTGCACGACGAGGTGAGACGGTCCGCGCTCCTGGTGGCGTGCCGCCGTCACGTCGCGCCGGACGGCGTCGTGCTCATCCAGCGGTACGACCCGCGCTCGGGACTCGGCGACGCGCCCGCGGAGACGACGACCGCCGGGGTCACGATGCGGGTCTCCGACCGTCGCCGCGAGGGGCACTGGTTCTCGTACACGATCGAGTACGACGCGGGCGAGCAGGGGCACTGGAGCTTCCGCATGGAGAACGCCCGGATCCTCAGTGACGAGGAGATGGCCGCCACGCTCGCGCAGGCCGGGCTGCGCCTGGACCGCTGGCTCGATCCGCAGCGGCGCTGGCTCACGGCGCTGCCGGTCTGATGCCTCAGACTTGAACCGCATGCGCAGACGCACGGTCGCGGTCCTCGGCGCCACCGGGACGGTCGGGCAGCGCTTCATCAACCTGCTCGCCGACCATCCGTGGTTCCAGATCACCGCGCTCACGACCTCGGACGCGAAGGCCGGGAAGCGGTACGGGGACGTCGTCGGCTGGCACCTGCCGGGAAGCCTGCCGGAGGCCATCGCGGATCTACGCCTCGAGCAGACGCGCCCGGAGATTGACGCCGAGATCTGCTTCAGCGCGATCCCGAACGACGGCGCGGAGGAGCCCGAGGCGGCGCTCGCGAGGGCGGGCCACCACGTCTTCACGAACGCCAGCCCGCACCGCATGCACCCGGACGTGCCGCTGCTCATCGCCGAGGTGAACCCCGAGCACATGCGAGCCCTGGAGCGCCAACGCCGGACTCGCGGCTGGACCGGGTCGATCGTCGCGAACGGCAACTGCACCGCCATCCACCTGGCCCTCGCCCTCGCGCCGCTGCACAAGGAGTTCGGGATCGAGCGTCTGCTCGTCACAACGATGCAAGCGCTGTCCGGGGCGGGGTACCCGGGTGTGCCGTCGCTCGACGCGCTCGACAACGTCGTTCCGTACATCGGCGGCGAGGAGGAGAAGGTCATCGCCGAGACGCAGAAGTTCCTCGGCGGCTCCGATGACGACGGATTCACGCCCGCGGACTTCGCCATGTCGGTGCACTGCAACCGCGTCAGCGTGCGCGACGGGCATACCGAGACCGTGAGCCTGACCCTCCGCGGCGGGCCATCCGTCGAGGACGTGAAGCGGTCGCTGCGCGAGTTCCGCGGGCGTCCGCAGGAGCTCCGGCTGCCGAGCGCGCCTGAGCATCCGGTCGTGGTCCGCGACGAGAAGAACCGGCCACAGCCGGTGCTCGATCGCGACACCGAGCGGGGGATGGCGTCAGTGGTGGGCCGGGTGCGCGAGGATCCGGTCCTCGGTCTCAAGTTCGTCGTCCTCGGGCACAACACCATCCGTGGC
>JACDAF010000114.1 GCA_013695575.1 Chloroflexota bacterium
CAGAACTGGCAGTCGGAGATGCTCTCCGTGCTCTCGCTCGTCGTGCTGAGCATCTTTCTGCGCCAGCGGGGCTCGCCCGAGTCGAAGCCGGTCGCCGCCCCGAACAGCAGGACCGGATCGGACTAGCCCACCCCCAGCACGAGAGCGATCGCGGCATCGCGTGACAACCGCCTCCCCTCCTCGCGCGCCTCGACCAGGCGTGAGGCCGCGCCGCGGATGAGGTCCACGGCTGGCATCTGCCAGCTCTCGATGAGGTTCGCGAGCAACACTCCGCTCTCGTCCCGGACCTTTTCTGCGGCGCTGAAGATACGGACCGCCTGGTCCAGATCACCGCTGAGCGCGGCGAGCGACGCCGAATCGGTGAGCACGATGGCGATGCCCGAGATGTCGTCCGCGGCGACGAACAGGCGCAGGCTCTCGACGATGCTGGCGCGGGCGGCATCAAGGCGGCCCTCCTTCATGTTCAAGAGCGATTCCGCGTGCAATGCCCAGGCAAGCCCGAAGCGGTCGTCGAGCTCGCGCATCAGCGCGATGCATTCCTCGAGCATCGGTTGCGCCCGCTCGCGGTCATCGAGCTGGTAGGACCCGTACGACAAGCCCCCAGAGGACCTTCGCGACCCCGGCGCGATCGCCGAGCTCGCGGAACGCTGCGAGGGCCTGCTCGCCGAGCGCGATCGCATGTGGGATGTCGCTCTTGTCGACCCCATAGGTGAAGGAGATGTTGTACGTCTGCTCGGCCAGCTGGCCACGGTCGCCGAGGCGCGTCGCGAGGTCGAGCGCCTCCTGGTAACGCAGACGCGCGCGCAGCATGTCGCCTTGCCAGTAGGCGACCCCCCCGCCGGCATCCAACGCGCAGAGCCGGTCCGCGCCATCGCCATGCGGCAGCGCGAGCACGCGCTGGACGACCGCTTCGGCCTCGTTCAGGTGGCCGCGCATGTGCCAGAAGCGCCAAAGCGATCCGGCGAGGCGCAGCGCGATGCTCGGCTCGTTCTCGATGGCCCACTCGGTGGCGACGCGCAGATTGTCGTGATCGCGCGCGAGGCGATCGAGGAGCTCCCGCTGCCTCGGGCCGGTGAGCTGCGTCTGCGCGCTCGCGGCGAGCGCCCGGTACGTCTCGGCGTGACGACGCCGGATGGCGCCCGCCTCCGCGCCCGCCTCCAGGCGTTCGTGCGCGTACTCCCGGATCGTCACCAGCATGACGAAGCGCGGCTCGCCCGCGATCTCGCGCTGACGGAGGAGGCTGTGGTCGACGAGCGCGGCAAGCCCGTCGAGCACGTCACCGTCGCCGCCGCAGACGGCCTCGATCTCCGGCAGCCAGGCGCTCCCGGCGAACGCCGCAAGACGCGTGAACAGGGTCCGTGTCGGCGGATCGAGGAGGTCGTAGCTCCACTGGATCGCGCCGCGGAGCGTGCGCTGCCGGTCGGGCAGATCACGGGAGCCTGCCGAGAGGAGGTCAAGGGTCCGGCCCAGCCGCTGCAGGATCGCCTCGGGAGGAAGGATCTTGACGCGCGCCGCGGCGAGCTCGATGGCGAGCGGCAGGCCGTCGAGCCGCGCGCAGATCTCGGCGATGGGGCGCGCGTTCGCGGCCGTGACGCGGAAGTCTGGCTTGATCGCGACGGCGCGCTCGACGAAGAGCCGCACCGCCTCCGACTGCGCGAGCACCTCGGGTCCCGCCGCGAGGTCGGGGAGCGTGAGCGGCGGCACCGGGAACTCCCGTTCGCCGTACACACGCAGCGGCGAGCGGCTGGACGCGATGACCCGGACGTTCGGCGCCGCGCGCAGCAGCTCTCCAACGAGCGGAGCAGCCGGCAGGAGCTGCTCGAAGTTGTCGATGACGAGCAGCGCCGTCATGTCGCGTAGATGCTCGGTGAGGCGCTCCGCGACCGGGCGGCTCCCGACGTCGTGGAGCCCGAGCGATGTGGCGATGGCGGGCGCAACGAGCGCGGTGTCCGCGATCGCCGCGAGCGGCACCCAGTAGATCCCGTCGGGGAAGACATCGCCGAGCTCCCCCGCCACCTCGATCGACAGCCGCGTCTTCCCCGTCCCACCCGGGCCGGTGAGCGTCAGCAGCCGCACCCCGTCGCGCAACAGCGCCGCAGCCTCCTCGACCTGATCCCGGCCCACGAATGTCGTGAGCTGCGGCGGCAGGTTGTTCGGAGCGCGGTCCAGCGTCCGGAGCGGCGGGAAGTCAGCGCGCAGGCCGTCGATGACGAGCTGGTGGAGGCCCGCGGTGCCCGCGAAGTCCTTCAGGCGGTGCTCTCCGAGATGCCGCAGGGACACGCCTGCGGGGAGTGCGTCACGAACGAGTCCCTGCGTCGTCTCCGACAGGACCACCTGGCCGCCATGCGCCGCCGCGGCGATCCGCGCGGCGCGGTGCACGTCGATGCCGACGTAGTCCGCGCCCGCCTCCGCCGCCGCCGGCCGGCCCTCGCCGGTATGCAGGCCCATGCGGACGCGGACCTCCGCGCCGGCGGGAAACGCGTGGGCGGTGAGCGCGCGCTGCGCGGCCACCGCGGCCGCGACGGCGTCCGGGGCGGACTGGAACGCCACGAAGAAGGAGTCACCTTCGACGCGGACCTCGCGGCCGCCCGCCGCGCCAGCGCAGAGCGCGTCGCGCAGGATCCGGCCGTGCTCGACGAGCACGGCGTCGAAGCTGTCCGTCCCGAGCTCCCGCAGGAGGTTCGTGGAGCCCTCGATGTCGGTGAACAGGAAGGTCACTGTGCCGGTCGGGAGTGCAGCGGACATGGTGCGGTGGCATCCTACGACCCGTGGCCACCCAGGAAGAGGTCGTCGATACGCTCGCCTCGCTGGCCATCTTCGCCGATCTCACCCGTCCGGAGCTCGAGCACATCGCCCACGAGCTCGATGAGCAGTACTTCCCGCAGGACCAGCGCGTCCTCCGCCAGGGGCTGTCCGGGTCAGCGTTCCACATCGTGCTCGAGGGCGAGGCGGCCGCGGTGGCAAGCGGGGAGCGCGTGAACACGCTCGCCCGCGGCGACTTCTTCGGCGAGATATCGGTCCTCCTCGGCGAGCCGCCGACCGCGGACGTCGTCGCGATCCGACCGCTGCGCTGCCTCGTGCTCGCGGGCGACCGGCTCGAGGCCTTCCTGGTGGAGCACCCCCGTGTCGCCTTCCGCATCCTGCAGGCGGAGGCGCGCAAGCTGCGGAACGCGACCCGAAGGAAAACGACCTGAGCGAGGAGCGCCCGTTCCCGCCTGGCGACTACCCCGTCGTCATCGTGGGCAGCGGTCCGGGTGGGCTCCAGCTCTCGTACTCGCTCTCGCGCTTCGGCGTGAAGCACGCGGTCCTCTCCGCCGATGAGGCGGTCGGCGGGATGTTCCGCCGATGGCCCTTCTTCCAGCGGCTCCTCTCGTGGACAAAACCGTACGTCCAGTTCGAGCGCACCACCCGCGAGTTCGAGCGCTACGACTGGAACAGCCTCATCGCGGACGAATCGCGACACCGCGGGGTCATCACCGAGATCATGGACGGCTCCTCGAACTACCCGTCGCGTCCCGAGATGGAGCGCAGCCTCACGACCTTCGCGGAGCGGACGGGCGTACGAGTCCGGCTCGCGTGCACCTGGCAGGGGACGCGGCGCGAGGATGACGGGTTCGTCCTCGAGACGACCGACGGCGAGTACCGCTGCCGTGTGCCGGTGTTCGCGGTCGGTGTCGCGCAGCCGTGGCGCCCGTCGATGCCCGGGATCGAGCTCGCGGCGCACTACGCCGACACACGGCCGGCGAACACCTACGCGGGCAAGCGGATCTTCCTCATCGGAAAGGAGAATTCGGCGTTCGAGCTGGCGACCGGATTCCTGCCCTGGGCACGGCAGCTCGTCCTCGCGTCGCCGTCACCCACGAAGCTCTCGATCACGACGAACTCGCTGGTCGGCGTGCGCGCTCGCTACGTCCAGCCGTACGAGGACCACGTCATCGGCGGCGGCGGGGTGACCTTGCTGAACGCGTCCATCGAAGCCGTGGAGCGGGCAGGCGATGCCTTCCGCGTGCGCACGAAGCGCAGCGACGGTTCCGGCGACCTCGTCTTCGAAGCCGACGACGTCATCGCCGCGACCGGCTTTACCGCGCCCCTCCAGGATCTGGTGGCGCTGGGTGTCGCGACGGTCGGTCGCAACCGGCTGCCAGCACAGACTCCCCTGTGGGAGAGCGCCTCGCTGCCCGGCCTCTACTTCGCGGGCACGATCCACCAGGCCTCGCCTGGGCTCCGGAAGCACGGCATGCCCAGCAACTCGGGCGGCGTGAACGGCCACCGCTACAACGGCCGGATCCTCGCCCGTCACATCGCGCGCACCCATTTCGGCATCGAACCGGCGCGCCCGGTGCTGCGGGCTGCCGAGGTCATCCCGTTCCTGCTCGGCGAGCTCACGAACGGTCCCGAGCTCTGGCATCAGAAGGCCTACCTCGCGCGCGTGCTGCTCGCCGACGCGGCCCGTGGCATCGCCGACGACGGCGTCCGTCCGCTCGCGCACTTCCTCGACGCCGGGACCGGCGACGCGGTCGCCGCCACCGTCGAGGAGAACGCCGCTGGGGACATCTACCCGTGCCTGTACATCCGCCGTGGCGGTGACGTGCGCGAGGTACTGCTGCCGCCGAACCCGCTCCTCGACTACCGCACCGCGGAGAACGAGCGCCAGCTCGCTGACGCCCTCGCGCCGCTGCTTGCCTCCTAGTGTCGCGACACTAGTCCCGGGCGGGGTCGCGGATGCCCACCGCGTTCACAGCCGCTCCCGCGGCGAGCATGCCGGCACCGACGACCATCGCCAGGGCGAAAGCGGACGTGGACTCCGAGCGTGCGATCCCGATCCGCTTCGCTTCCGGGTCGTCACAACGCTCGCATTGCGGGACGGTCAGCGGCGCGTACTCCCGACGGAACGCGGGCGTCGACGTGTCCGTTCCTGGCAGGCGGGCGGCGAACCCGGTGTAGAACGAGGACGTGATCGCGATGAAGATGACCGCGCCCGCAAGCTGCGGCCCGACGCGTGAGATCGCGTTGTTCACCGCTGACGCGACGCCGGCGAAGCGCCCCGGGACGCTCATCATGAGACAGCTCGTCAGTGGCGCCACCATCATCGCGAGCCCGAGGCCGAAGAGGAGCTGTCCGGGCAGGAAGTCCACGAGATAGCCCACGGGCGGCGCATAGGTCGCGGGATCGCCCGGCGCGAACTTCCACGGGGCACTCGATGCGGGCACCCGGGCGAACCAGAGGATGCCGAGCGCCATGAGCGCCGGCCCGGCGCTCATGAAGAGGCGCGGCCCGTGGCGGCCCGCGAGCGCGCCGAAGCGTGTCGAGAGGAACGTAAGGAGGAGACCGCCCGGGATCCCGGCGAGCCCGGCGGCCGCCGCGGTGTAGCCGAGCGTCCCCTGCTGGAAGAGCGCGAGGTAGTAGAAGGTGACATAGAGCGCGCCATAGATGAGGAGCGTCGAGAGGTTCGTCACCGAGAAGTTCCGCGACCGGAACAGCTCGAGTGGGACCAGCGGAGAGCGGGACCGCGCCATGAGCACCGGGAGCGCGAGTGCGGCAAGGGCGCCGAGGCCAAGGGCGACGAGCGCCGCGGGATCGCGCCACGCGCGCTGCTCGCCGTAGATCGCGCCGAACGAGAGCCCACCCACCGCGAGCGCCGCGACGAGCGCGCCAAGCCAGTCGAAGCGCCCGCCCGCGGACGCGTCCCGGCTCTCGCGCACGTGCACGAGCGCCGCGTAGAGCGCCAGTGCTATGAGCGGCACGTTGATGAGGAACGCCGCGCGCCAGGAGATCGTGTCGACGAGGATCCCGCCGACGAACGGCCCGACGATCGTGGTGCCCGCTGATGCCCCGGCCCACACACCGAACGCGCGTCCCTGCTCCTCCCCCTCGAAGGTGCTGCGAATGAGGGCGAGCGATCCGGGCACGAGCAGGGCGCCGGCCGCGCCCTGCATCAGGCGGAAGGCGACGAGCAGCTCCATGTTCGGCGCGAGACCGCAGAGGACCGAGGTGAGGCCAAAGCCCCCGAGTCCGAGGACGAACATGCGCCGGCGCCCGTGGTGGTCGGTGAGCGCACCGGCGAGGATCAGCAGCGCCGACAGCGAGAGGAGGTACCCCGTGTAGACGTACGACTGCCCCTCGAGCACGCCGAACAGCGTGCTCGGCACCTCGCGGCCGATGCGCGGGAGCGCGACGTTCACGACCGTCGAGTCGAGGAACACGATGCTCGAGGCGAGCACCGTCGCGAGGAGCGTCCAGGCCTTCGCGCTCACTGGTGAGGCGTCTCATAGGCCATCTCGCCCGCCCGGATGGGCACCGAGAGATGACTCTCCCGCGGCGCGAGCGGGCACGACCAGCGGTGGTGGTAGTGGCAGGAGGGGTGATAGGCGAAGTTGAAATCCAAGACGAGCTCGCCGTGCGCGGTCGAGCCGAGGTCCGCTCCCTTGATCGTGTCGAGCAGGTACCGACCGCCGCCGTACGTCGTGGTGCCCGAAGTCGCGTCACGGAACGGGACGAACACACCGCCGCCGTACACGTCGATCCAAAAGACCTCGAGCGTCCCGACCGGGAGCACGACGACGCCGAAGCGGCGCATGGCCATCGCCTCGCCGGTGCTCGTCTGGACCTCGACCCGCTCGCCCGGCCGCCCTTGTACGCGCGCCGTGAGCCGCAGCGTGGGGTCGTAGTCGAAGTAGCGCAGCCCGCTGAAGGCGGTCCGGCCCGCTGCATCGAGCGGCGACTGCGGATGTGAGCGGAACAGGACGTCCCGGACGGACCGCCAGTGGACGTGGCCGCTCCGCTGATCGCCCGCCCGCACCTTCGCGTAGAGAGCGGAGATCTGACGGCGCCAATCGAGGAGGTCGAGCTCCTCCGTCACGCGAGGACGTCGCGGTCGCGCAGCCCGAGCTCATCGCCGATCGCGCGCGAGCGAGAGAGGGTGGCACGGCCTTCTTCCGGGCGTCCTGCCCGCGTGAGCGCGATCGCGTGCGTTCGCAGCACACGGGCGAGCGCGGGACGCGTCTCGATCTCCTCGAAGACGCCGATGGCGGTCTCGAGGTCGGCGAGGATGCCGGACCACTCGGCCGGTCCGTCCCGCGCGAGGGTCGACGCGCGGCTCGCCAGGATCGTCGCTTCCCCGAAGCGATCGCCGACCTTGCGCGCGACCGCAAGCGACGCTTCCCAGCCAGCGGCGCCCCCGGCCGGATCGCCGAGCCGCGCGATGGCGGAGGCGAGACCGGCCTGCGAC
>JACDAF010000123.1 GCA_013695575.1 Chloroflexota bacterium
TTCTCGCGCGGCTCCACAGCGCCGGTCACGAGGCGTTCGTCGTGGGCGGCTGCGTGCGCGACGCCATCCGTGGTGTCGAGCCGGACGACTGGGACGTCGCGACCGACGCGAAGCCCGACCGGATCCAGGAGCTCTTCCGCCGGTCGCTCTACACGAACCGGTTCGGCACGGTCGTGGTGCGCACGCCAGAGCGCGAGATCGAGGTCACCACCTACCGCCTGGAGGCGGGGTACGGCGACGCGCGCAGGCCGGACAGCGTGGAGTTCACGGATTCGCTGCTGGCCGACCTCTCGCGCCGCGACTTCACGATGAACGCGATGGCCTGGGCGCCCCTCCGGGGCGCAGCTGCAGCCGGTGCCGGCGGCGAGCTGCGCCGCGGTGAGCTGGTGGACCCTCACGGGGGCACGGCCGACCTGGACGCTCGCGTCATCCGAGCCGTCGGCGACCCCGACGAGCGCTTCCGCGAGGACGCGCTCCGGATGCTGCGTGCGGTCCGGTTCGCCGCGGTGCTCGGGATGCTGATCGAGCCGGCGACGGCTGCGGCGATCTCGCGCAACGCCGGCCTCGCCACACACCTCTCCGGCGAGCGCATCAACCAGGAGCTCACGAAGATGCTCCTCGCCCAGCGCCCCTCGGCCGGGTTCCGCCTTCAGAGCGAGCTCGGGCTGCTGGCCGTCATCTGCCCCGAGCTCGAGCTCTGCCGGCGTATCCCGCAGGACAAGGCTGTCGCCCAGGACGTCTTCGAGCACTCGCTGCTCGCGCTCGACGCGATCGAGCGGCCCGACCTGGTGCTGCGGCTCGCCGCGCTGCTGCACGACGTGGGCAAGGCCGAGACGATGGCCGACGGCCACTTCCACCAGCACGAGTTCGTGGGCGAGCACCTCTCGCGGAAGATCCTCCGGCGCTGGAAGTTCCCAAAAGAGACGGTCGGGCAGGTCGCCCACCTCGTCCGCCACCATATGTTCTGGTACCAGGAGGTCTGGACCGGGTCCGCGGTCCGGCGGTTCATCCGGAACGTCGGCCTGGAGAACATCCTCGCGCTCTTCGAGCTCCGTCGGGCGGACAACATCGGCTCCGGCGCTCGCGCGGGCAAGATGTATGCGCTGGAGCAGCTGTACCTCCGCGTTCAGGAGGAGATCCAGCGCGCGAATGCCCTCTCGGCGCGCGATCTCGCGATCGACGGTCACGAGCTGATGGCAGAGCTGGGTCTCCAGCCGGGACCCGAGGTGGGCCGCATCCTGCGGGAATTGTTCGAGCGGGTGCTCGACGATCCCGACCTCAACACGCGGGACTCGCTCCTCTCGCTCGCCCGCAAGGTCCACGCCCGCTCTGGCGGCGACCAAGCTGGCGCTGGCGGTCGCGACTAGAAGACCTCCGTCCCGACCGGGACGAAGGAGTCGCACAACGCGCTCGTGCGCCTGAGCAAAGGTCGGACGGATCCCGGATTCGCCTCGCCGGAGCCGGAGCGGGTGTTGCTGGCCGACGCCCCCCACTCCGCCCAGCGGAAACGCGTATCCGCGCGTCGAAAACCAGCGTATCCTCTCGCCAACGCGTTCTCGGCTCGCGATCGGAGGGATGGGACGTGACCGCTACGAGCACTCGACGACAGTTCCTGAAGCTCTCGGGTGTCGGAACGGCCGGAGTCGCCGCAGCCGGCCTCGGTGGACTCGGCTTCGATCTCGCGTTCGCGAGTGAGCGTGTCGCGCGGCGGAAGCTCGAGGGCACGAAGACCACCGCGAGCATCTGCCCGTACTGCGCGGTCGGATGTGGAACGCTGATCCAGGCGAAGCACAGCGAGAGCAGCGGCCTCACGGAGATCGTGAACATCGAGGGGAACCCCGACAGCCCGATCTCCACCGGCAGCCTCTGCCCGAAGGGCTCGGCCACGTTCCAGCTGGCGGTGAACCCGCTGCGCATCACGACGGTCAAGCACCGCAAGCCGAACGCGACCGAGTGGGACAAGGACGGCGAGTGGGACCGCGCGAAGGCGATGGACCGCATCACCGAGCTGGTCGCGACCACCCGCGACGCCGCCTTCGTCGAGCGCCTGCCCAACGGCAAGCTCATCAACCAGAACACGAACATCGTGGCGCTCGGCGGCGCCACGAACGACAACGAGGAGAACTACCTCATCTGCAAGGTGATGCGGATGATGGGAGTCGTCAGGATCGAGAACCAGGCACGGATATGACACTCCGCGACGGTCCCCGGTCTGGGGGTCTCCTTCGGTCGCGGCGGCAGCACCACCTTCCAGATGGACCTGCAGCACTCCGACGCGGTGGTGTTCATGGGCTCGAACATGGCCGAGTGCCACCCGGTCGGCTTCAAGTGGCCGATGAAGGCCAAGGCCCGCGGCGCCACGCTCATCCACGTCGACCCGCGATTCACCCGCACGAGCGCGATGTGCGACTACTACGTCCCGATGCGCTCCGGCACCGACATCGTGTTCCTCGGCGCGCTGATCAACTACGTCATCACGAACAACAAGTACCTCGAGGAGTACGTCAAGGAGTTCACGAACGCCGCGACGCTCATCAACGAGGGCTTCAAGGACACTGACGACCCGGGCCAGGACGGGTTCTTCTCCGGGTACAACCCGCAGACTCGCGCCTACGAGCGCACGACCTGGCAGTACCAGACCGACCAGGCGCCCGTCCGGGTACCCGAAGCGCCACCAGGCCAGACGCCCGAGGTCCGGGAGGGCCAGGAGCGTCCCCCCTCACCGCTCCCCGGCGTCGGCGCGCGCCCGGGGCAGCTCGGCGCCGGCACGATCGTGGGCGCGAACTTCGCCGAGCTCATCGCGAACCGGCTCCCGGGCACACCGAAGGTGGACAAGGCGCTGCAGGACAAGAACAGCGTCTTCCAGATCCTGAAGCGGCACTACGCGCGCTATACGCCGGAAATGGTCGAGAAGATCTGCGGCACGCCGAAGGACCTCTTCCTGAAGGTCGCCGAGACGATCACCGCGAACTCCGGCAAGGACAAGACCACGGCGTTCGTCTACGCGGTCGGCTGGACACAGCACACGACGGGCGTGCAGCTCATCCGCACCGCGGGCATCCTGCAGGCGCTCCTTGGCAACATCGGCCGGCCAGGCGGCGGGATCATGGCGCTCCGCGGCCACGCCACGATCCAGGGCTGCACCGACATCGCGACGCTCTACAACATCCACCCCGGATACCTGAACACGCCGAACGCGAACGCGAACCATGACACGCTGCGCGACTACATCCTCACCGAGACGCAGCCGACCTCGTTCTGGTCGAACACCCCGGCCTACGTCATCAGCCAGCTCAGGGCGTGGTTCGGCGACGCCGGCACACCCGAGAACGATTACCTGTACGACACGCTCCCGAAGATCACGGCCGATCACAGCCACCTGCCGATCTTCGTCGAGATGGCCGAGGGAAAGATCAAGGGGATGATCGTCACGGGCCAGAACCCGGCGACGAGCATCAACTCCTCGTTCCAGCGCAAGGCCATGCGCAACCTCGACTGGATGGTCGTGCTGGACTCCTACGAGACGGAGACGGCGGCCTTCTGGCGCGACGTCGTCTACAACGACGTCGACGGCAAGCGCGTCTCCCCGAAGGACATCAAGACGGAGATCTTCTTCTTGCCCGCGGCGCACATCGCCGAGAAGGACGGGTCGATGACCCAGACGCAGCGGACCGTCCAGTGGCACGACAAGGCCGCCGACCCGCCTGGGGACGCCCGCAGCGACCTCTTCTTCTGGTACGACCTCGGCAAGCGGCTGAAGCGCCGCTACGCGAGCTCGACCGCGCCGCGCGACCTCGCGATCAGGCACATGACGCTCGACTACGACCCGGCTCCGGCCGACGTCGCCGAGTGGAAGCACAAGGACGAGCCGTCCGCTTTCAAGATCTTCACGGAGATCAACGGCTTCGACTGGAAGACGAAGGCGCCGCTCAACTCGTTCGCCAGCCTCACGGCCGACGGGAACACCGCCTGCGGCGCCTGGATCTACACCGGCATGCTGCAGGTGGTCCAGGGCCAGATGGTGAACCGGGCCCGCATGACACCCGGCAAGAACGACGGCTGGGTGAGCCCGAACTGGGGCTGGGCATGGCCTGGAAACCGCCACCAGCTGTACAACCGTGCCTCGGCCGACGCTGCGGGAAACCCCTGGTCGCCGCGCAAGAAGTTCACCTACTGGGATGCCGCGGCGAGGACCTGGAAGAACGACTCCGGCGAGGGCATCGACTTCGTGCTCACGAAGGCTCCGGACGCGGCCGCGAACCCGCGCGGCATCGGGGTCGCGTTCCACTCCGGCGCCGCGCCGTTCCTCCTGAAGACCGACGGCAAGGCCTGGCTCTTCGCGCCGACGGGCACGTCCGACGGGCCGCTCCCCACGCACTACGAGCCGTGGGAGTCGCCGGTGAAGAACCTCCTGTACAAGCAGGACCAGAACCCCATCACGAAGATCTGGAACGTGGAGGGGAACAAGTACAACGAGTTCGCGGGCAATGAGTTCCCCACCGTCATCACGACGTACCGCCTCACCGAGCATCACCTCTCCGGCGTGATGAGCCGGTGGCTCCCGTGGCTCGCGGAGCTCATGCCGGAGCTCTTCGTCGAAATGTCGCCGGAGTTCGCGGCCGAGAAGGGCATCACGAACGGTGAGTACGTGACGGTGAGCAGCTCGCGCGGCAAGACACACGCCAGGGCGCTCGTCACCAAGCGGCTGCGCCCGTTCAACCTGGACGGCAAGGTCGTCCACCAGGTCGGCATGCCGTGGCACTGGGGCTACATGGGCATCTCCACGGGCGACATCGCGAACAACACGACGGCGCTCGTCGCCGATCCGAACGTCTCGATCCACGAGGGCAAGGCCTTCACCTGCAAGATCGAGAAGGGGAAGGTGTAGACGTGACCGAGAACGCCAGAGGCATGTTCGTCGACACCTCCGTCTGTACGGGCTGCAAGGCCTGCCAGGTCGCGTGCAAGCAGTGGAACGAGATCGAGCCGGGCGCCGGCCCGATCCCGATGACCGACGAGAAAGCCGTCGTGGAGCACCGCGCCTTCACAGGCGACTCGTACGACAACACCGGACACCTGAACGCGTACGACTGGCGGCACGTGAAGTTCATCGAGCAGATCGGCCCTGACAGGAGCACCTCCGACCGCACCGGCGCACGCTGGCTGATGATGAGCGACTCCTGCAAGCACTGTGAGCAGGCCGGCTGCCTGGAGGTCTGCCCGACCGGCGCGCTCTACCGGACGCAGTTCGGATCGGTGGACATCCATCAGGACGTCTGCATCGGCTGCCGCTACTGCGTCGGCGCGTGCCCCTTCGGCGTCATCGAGTTCAACAAGAACACCGGGCGCGTCAACAAGTGCATCCTCTGCCAGGACCGGCTGGAACAGGGCATGAGCACGGCCTGCGCAAAGGCCTGCCCGACCTCGTCACTCACGTACGGCAAGGTGGATGATCTCAAGCGCATGGCGGCGGACCGTGTGCGCGCCCTGCACGCCCGAGGTCAGACCGACGCGTACATCTACGGCTGGGACCTCGGGAACAGCGGCACCATCACGGCGGGGCCGAACAAGAACGCGGCGGTGAAGGACATGGAGGTCGTTGGGGGCCTGAACGTCTTCTACCTGCTTATGGACAAGCCCGAGGTCTACAGCCTGCCAAGCGCGCCGAGCCTGCCGCAGCGCAACTTCGCTCCGTCGGCGGGGGTCTCGCTCATCTCGGCCGCGGTGCTCGGTGTCACGGGGCTCGCCGCCTTCCGGCGCCGCCGGATGACCGACGCCGCCGTGACCGCGGATTAGGAGGGCGCGGTGCCGAACCCCTACGTCATCGAGCCGCACTGGGCCAACTGGATGCTCGTCCTCGAGATGTTCGTTGCCGGCGTCGCTGCTGGCACCTTCCTCTTCATCGCGCTCGCGAATCTCGCGACCGACCGGTCCAAGGTCTCGGCGACCGAGGATCAGGACGTCGCGGCGCGGGCAGGCTTCGTGCCCCTTCCGCTCATGCTCCTCGTCGGGCTGCTCCTGGTCGTCGATCTCGGGCAGCCGCTCCGGTTCCTCAACATCGTCGTGCGGAGCCCCCTGGCGCCCGAGCGCGGACCGCTCCCGCTCATGTTCAACAGCAACTCGCCGATGAACTGGGGCACCTGGGTGATCATCGTCTTCGGCCTCTTCGCGACTGTCGCGTTCCTCGACGCACTCTGGCACCGTCGCGTCTTCCGCGGCGTGTCGCTCGTGGAGGCGCTCTCGCACAACCCGATCTGGCTCGCGGTCGGCGCAATCTTCGCGCTCGCGACCGGCGCGTACAGCGGGGTGCTGCTCAACGTCACCAGCCAGAACGTGTGGGGCGACACCTTCCTCATGGGCGGGCTGTACGTCGCGTTCAGCGCGCTCTCCGGGATGGCGGTCGCCGCGATCGTCGCCGATCGCGCGGGGGCGCGCCGCACCGCCGCGGCGGTGCAGAACGCGCTCTTCTGGTTCGCGGCCGTGGCCGGCGTGCTCCTGCTCCTCTTCGTCGTGAACCTCGCGGTCGCGGGCCGGGTGACGCCCCTGCTCGCGGATCTCGATCTGCTGGTGGCGCCGGCCTTCTGGATCGGCGTGGTCGGCCTGGCGATCCTGTACCCGCTGGTGACGTACTGGCGCGGTGGCCCGGTGCGCGTGAAGCGCACCGGGAGCACCACGCTCGCGGTCGCGGGGTACGACCTGGGGCGGCTCGCGATCGTGGGTGCAGGCGTCCTCCTCGGTGTGCTCGCCTTCCGCTACGTGCTGCTCTTCTCGGCGCTCGCGGCCGTCACCTAGCCCGTACCTACC
Source organism: Chloroflexota bacterium (assembly GCA_013695575.1). Classification (GTDB taxonomy): domain Bacteria; phylum Chloroflexota; class Limnocylindria; order P2-11E; family P2-11E; genus JACDAF01. Next base: position 6,805 of record JACDAF010000123.1, read on the forward strand.
CCGCTCGAGATCGAAGAGGCCCGGGCCCGCTGGCGAGAGCTCGCCGGCGAAGGCTCGGGCCAGCCTGCTGGTCAGGCTGACCCAGGCTCCGGCCTTGGGCCGATCGCCGCCTTTCACGACGAGCGCCTCGCGCAGCTCCTCTCCCGTCCCGCTCCCGACGTCAGCCTTGCGCTCACGGCCGCCGAGGCCGAGCGCGCCGTTGCTGCGGGCGAGCCGCTGCTCACCGCCGGGAGTCTCGCGTTCGACGAAGGCGAGGCCGCTGAGGAGCTTCGGCGTGTCGCGCAGAACCTCTCCGAGACCGCGGCTGAAGGGACGCCGGCGCAGGCGACGGCCGCGCGACTGGCGGAGACGCCGGTCGATCTCGTGAGCCTGGCGCTTCCGGCGCTGCAGAATGACGCGCCGTCCATCGAGCGGGCCGCCGCGTCACTGGGCGTGGATGCCACGACGCTCGGTGAGCTCGTCCAGCTCGCGCTGCAGCCCGTCCTGTGGGAAGCAGCGTCGCAGGCCGCGGCGCTCACGGACATCGACACCTGGGAGCGCGGGTACTGCCTCTGCTGCGGGGCATGGCCGGCGCTCGCGGAGCTCATCGGGACGGAGCGGCGACGCGTGCTGCGGTGTGTGCGCTGCGGGTCGGGCTGGTCGTGGCTCGTCCTGCTCTGCCCGTACTGCGGCACCGACGATCATCGCGATCTCGGCAGCCTGGAGCTGGGCGCGGACGGATCGTCCGGTGTCGAGACGCGGGGACACCGGATCGACGTCTGCGAGCGCTGCCACGGCTACGTGAAAGCGGTGCAGACCTTCACGTCGAACTCCGCGGTCCGTCTGGTCGCGGAGGACGTGGCGACGCTCTACCTCGACGCCGCTGCTGCACAAGCGGGATACCGGCGGCCGGGCGATGCCGATGCCGCGACCGCCGGTATCCCGCGCCTTGCTCGTGAGGGTCGCTCCTGATCGAACCCCGGCCCGGGCGAAGCCCTTCCCTTCCTCGCCTAACGGACCGTGCTGCTGCCTGCTCCGTACGTCGGCGTCGTGGACTGGTAGGCCGTCTTGCCGTTGCCGGCTCCGTCGGTCTCCCACTCGGGAGCGGATCCGCCGCGGACCTTGTCAGCCTGCTCGGTCAGCTTGCGACGCGCTTCGCTGCCTGACACCGGGGTCAGGAGCAGCGCGACAGCCGCGCCGATGAGCGCGCCGACGGCGAGCCCAAGCGCGAACGCGCCGAACATGTCGCCATCGTTCTGATCGGCGAGCGCCTTTCGCGCGCTCTTCACCTGATCGCGGCCTTCGCCCATCAGGCTCGATGCGCGCTTGCCTGCCTCCTCGCGCAGATCGCCGAGGATCTCGTCGAGCTTGATCCCTTTGAGGTCTGAGAGATCGATCTTGGCCATATGTGCCTCCCCGCGATTTCGGTCTGGCCTCAGTCCTCCGCATCTCCGGTGCCAGCATCCGCCGGGCGCGCGAGCGCGGCCTCGATGAGATCGTCCAGGTCCCCGTCGAGCACGCGGTTGACGTCCCCGATCTCGACCCCCGTGCGGTGGTCCTTCACGAGCGTGTACGGGTGCAGCACGTACGAGCGGATCTGGCTGCCCCAGTCGGCCGAGCGCACCTCACCACGCTCCTTCGCCTGCTCCGCCTCCTGCTCCCGGATCCGCAGCTCCAGGATCCGCGCGCGCAGGATCCGCATGGCGAGCTCGCGGTTCTGCAGCTGCGAGCGCTCGTTCTGCGACGCCGCCACGATCCCGGTCGGCAGGTGACTGATCCGCACGGCGGTCTCGGTCTTGTTCACGTTCTGCCCACCAGCACCCGTCGCGCGGTAGGTGTCGATGCGGAGATCCTCCGAGCGCACCTCTACCTCACCCTCATCCTCCACCTGTGGTGTGGGATCGATCAGCGCGAACGAGGTCTGCCGCCGCTTTTGGAAGTCGAACGGCGAGATGCGCACGAGGCGGTGCGTTCCGCGCTCCATCTTGAGGTAGCCGTAGGCGTGCTCACCCTCCATGGAGACGGTGACGCTCTTGAGCCCCGCCTCTTCGCCCGGGGTCTGCTCGACGATCTCGCTGCGCAACCCGCGGCGCTCGGCCCAGCGCAGGTACATCCGAAGGAGCATCTGTGCCCAGTCGGCCGCGTCGGTGCCGCCCGCGCCCGCGGAGATGGCGAGCACGGCGTCGCGTTCGTCGTACGGGCCGGAGAGCTGCGCCTCGATGCTGGCCCGCTCGACTTCGCGGGCAAGCTCCGCGAGGTCCCGCCCGACGTCCGGTGCGATCGCCGCATCCGCCGCGGCGAGCGGCGCGAGCTCGACGAGGTCATCGGCGCGCCGACGAAAGCCCTCCCACCGCGACGCGCGCTTCCGGAGGAGCTCGAGCTTCTTCAGCGTCGCCTGTGCCCGGGCGCGGTCCTCCCAGAGGCCCGGCTCGGACGCGAGCACCTCTAGACGGCTGACCTCACGGGCCACGGCAGGAAGGTCAAAGGAACACCGCCATACGGTCGATGCGTTCGCGAAGGCTCACCAGGGCCGTCGCGTCGACGCTCACGTGGTCGTGCGCTAGCGCTTGGCGCGCGGACGCTCGAAGCTCGTGACGACGGGCTGGGCCACGGGAGCCAGCTTTCCGGCCGCGAAACTCACGAACGTGACGCAGGGGCAGTAGGTGTTGCGGGGGCAGCGTGGGCAGTCACCGTCGCAGTCGAGTGTGGCGCCGTAGCTGCACTTGAGGCAGTTGTCTTCGCAGACGATCCATTCCTTCACGAAGCGGGTCTTCCTCTCTTGCCCACATGACCGTGCATCAGGCCGATACCGGCGGTCAGGGAGCGCTCCCCACAGGTGATCCTGGAGCGGTTTTCGTACGTCATGCTACCCGCCGGAAGGCCCGCTGAGAACCCCCTCGACCCCCTTCCTGGGTGCGGAAAAGCAAATATTTCCTGGCGTTCGGCGGGCGGAGCAGCGATCAGTCGCTGGGCTCGATCGACTCGGCGGAAGTGATCTAGGCCGAATCGAGCAGGTAGGCGAGCCCGCCCCGGAACGCGCGTGGCGCGATACCGAACACCCGCTCGATGTCATTGCGTGCTGGGACGTTGTCCACTTTCAGCAGGTCGAGTTGAGGCACGGTGACCGGCGGGTCCGTCAAGACCAGACCGAAGAGAGCGGCGGCGGGCTTCATGAGCGGGACGGGCAGATGCAGCCGCGGGCGGCGGGTGCGGTAGCCGCTCATCGTCTCCGAGAGCAGCTCGTCGTATGTGACGACATCGGGACCGCCGATCTCGTGCACGCCCGAGCCCATCCCGCGCAGCGCGGCCCGCAGGACGAGCGCGAGATCCTGGACATGAAGGGGCTGGAAGCGCGCGGCGCCGTTCCCAGGCACCGGGACGACCGGAAAGCGAAGGCTGAATCCGAGCTTCGGGAAAAAGTCGTCACCGGGGCCGAAGAGGATCGAGGGGCGGAGCGCGACGGATGCCACGCTCGACCCGGTGACCGCCCGCTCACCCCGACCCTTGCTCCGCAGGAACGGGAAGGGGCTGTCGGGATCGGCGCCGATGGCGCTCAGGTGCACGAGCCGGCGCACGCCCGCTCGCTCCGCCTCGGCGACCACGTGCTCCGTTCCATACACGTTGACGTCGGCGAACTTCGCCTTGCGCTCGGTCGGGATCGCGACCGTATGCACGACCATCTCGCAACCGTCGAACGCGCCACGGAGGGACTCGGCGCGCGTCACGTCGGCGGCGTGGATGTCGAGATCCGCGGCTGGGAGCTCGCGTAGCGCGGTCCGGGGATCCCGCACGATGGCACGTATCTCGCGCGGAGCAGTGTCCTCCAGGAGCAGCGCGATGAGGTTCCTTGCGACGAAGCCGCTCGCGCCGGTGATGGCGATCTTCATGGCCGTGTCCTCCACGCCGCGTCTCTCGGTTAATACTACACTACAGTAGTAGTTATCGATCGCGGCGTTGGCCGCGCCCGGGATGACGATGCCGTCATGACAGCCCGTCCGGAGGGCGTTGATCGGGCCGAGGAATACCGACCGTCACGGGCGGGGCGCCGGCACCACATACGCGACGATGAGCGTGTAGAAGACGGCCGCGGCCACGATCGTCAGCACGTGGAAGATCTCGTGGTAGCCGAAGACCAGTGGCCAGGGGTCCGGCCAGCGGAGCGCGTAGAGCACGGCCCCGATGGTGTAGAGGAGTCCGCCGGTGACGAGCGCGGCGGTCGCACCCGCCGGGAGCGCGGGTTCGATGTGCCCGATCGCGGCACCCGCGATCCAGCCCATCGCGATGTACACGGCAACCCGCAGCCAGCGGGCGAGCTGCACGCCGGTGGCGGCGATCGCGGCTCCGGCGGCGGCGAGGGCCCAGATGACCACGAGGACGCCGAGCCGCCACGCCCCCGACAGTAGGTTGACGGCGATCGGCGTGTACGTCGAGGCGATGAGTACAAAGATGCTCGCGTGGTCGAGCCGGCGAAGGATGGCGGCGGGCACCGGCCCCCACGCGTGCAGGTGAAACACCGCGCTCACGGCGAACAGGAGCGTGAGGCCCGTGCCGTACACGAGCATCGAGAGCAGGCGCGGCGGATCGGAGCTGGACAGCACGACGAGGTACGCCCCGCCGAACACGGAGAGGACCGCGGCGACGGCATGCACATAGCCGCGGAGGAGCGGACGGACGATCGGCGCGTTCATTCTCAGAGGATGCTCCGATGACGAAGGGCTTACCGAACCAGACGTGGGCCTCACTGTCGATGGCATCTGCAGGAAGTTGCGGTACCAGTCGACGGTGGTCGCGCGCCGTGCGGGCGGTGCTGGAATGGCGACGGAGTTCTCCCAGAAGCCGAGCCGCGCCTGGCCGGTGTCGGTCCAGGCCGGGTTCTGGACCTTGCCCAGTGAGCCAGAGCCAGCCGACGTAACGCGGACGACGGGCCAGGAAGCTCGGGAAGCGTACGTCCGAGAAGAGGAACAGCGCGATACGTACGTCGGCGTCGCCGGCGTGTGGCTGTCGAGAAGAGCGAGTGCCAGCTCACCCGCAGCGGCCCGAGCGCAACGCTCGGGTCGAACGGGATCTCGATCACGTCTCCGCGATCTCCGGCGCCGGTGATGGTGGCGCGCTCGAGTTCGCGCGCTTGCGCGCGAGGAGGTAGACGAGGAGTGGGGCCGAGACGAGCATCGTCGCGAGGCCGACGAGCTGGTCCTGGCGGAGTCCGAGGATGCTCGTCGGATCGGCGATGCGCAGGAACGAGATGACGAAACGCCCAAGGCCGTAAAGGAGCGCCCAGAGCCAGAAGATCGTTCCCGGCGGGAGCGACCGCCAGAGTCCCGTGCCCATCGGCGCCCGCCCGCGCTGCGAGAAGAGCCAGAGGACGAGGGCCACGCCCGCCAGGAGGTAGATCATCTCGTACGCGACGGCGAGGTGCACCGGCCCGGGCTGGCCGAGCGTCTGGGGGTGGGTGTAGCCGACGCAGATCCCGGCCACGCACTCCGTCGCGTGGTGCTCGCCGTTGATGATGTCGCCGATCCGTCCGATGGCCAGACCGAGGCCTAGGCCGGACACCGCCGCATCGGCCGTGGTCCCGATGGGCACCCTCCGTCGCAGGGCCACGAGGTATCCCGAGAGCGCGCCGCCGATCACCGCTCCCCACACCGCGATGCCGCCGGTCCAGATCGCGAAAATCTGCAGCGGCTCGCGCAGGTAGTAGTCGAGCCGGTCGAGCACGTGGAGCAGGCGCGCGCCGAGGATGCCTCCCACGACCCCCCACGTCGCGATGGCGTAGCCGTCGTCCTCCGAGACGCGACCGCGGAGCAGGCGGATCGGCAGCGCGACACCGAAGAAGATGCCGACCGCGGTGAAGATGCCGTGCCACGACACCGCGAGCGGGCCGAGATGGATGTTCGGGTCGAAGGGCAGCTCGATCACCGGATCAGCGACCGTGACATTTCTTGTACTTCTTGCCCGACCCGCAGAAACACGGATCGTTCCGGCCGAGCTTGTGACCGGGCGGCCCCGCACCAGAAGCGGTCCTGCTGGCGCCTGGGGCGGGTCTCGGCGGCGAAGGGGTGTGTCCGGCTGACCCCGAGCCGCCGGAGCCCGCCCCGGGCGCGGCATCACCGTCGGCAGCCGCGGCCTCCTCGTTCTTCGCCTGCTCCGCCGTCTTCACGCTCACGCGCAGGATGGTCTGCGCGACCCCTGTGCCGATCCGAGCCTGCATCTCCTCGTAGAAGCGATGCGCCTCGTTCTTGTAGGCGACCAGCGGGTCCTGCTGGCCGTAGCCGCGCAGATGGATCCCCTCGCGGAGCTCCTCCATCGCGGTGAGGTGCTCGATCCAGTGCGTGTCGATCGTGCGTAGCAGCACCCAGCGCTCCACCGCCCGCATGACGTCGGGACCCAGCTCCGCCTCCCGTTTCTCGTACGTCTCGTCCACGAGCTCGTCGACGCGCTCGACAAGCGAGTCACGCCGGTCGATGCCATCGAACCGCTGCGGTGTGATCTCGCCGCCGCGGGCGAGGATGCCGTTCAACGCGGCGGACAGACTTGCGAGGTCCCACTCCTCCGGATCGGACGACCCTTCGGTCGTTGCCTCCGCGAGGGCCGCGACCTCCTCGCGGAGGTGCTCCAGGATCGTTTCACGCACGTCGCCCTGCTCGAGGATCGTGCGGCGGTCCTCATAGATCCGGTTGCGCTGGTTATTCAGCACGTCGTCGAACTCGAGCGCGCGCTTGCGGATGTCGAAGTTGCGCGTCTCGACCTTCACCTGCGCCTGGGTGATGGCCCCGGTCACCATGCCCGACTCGATGGGCTGCGTGTCGTCGAAGCCGAGCCGGGACATGAGGCCGGCCACGCGCTCGGACGCGAAGATGCGGATGAGCTCGTCCTCGAGCGAGTTGAAGAACCGCGATGAGCCGGGATCGCCCTGGCGGCCGGAGCGCCCGCGGAGCTGGTTATCGATCCGTCGCGCCTCGTGCCGCTCCGTACCGATCACGTGGAGCCCGCCGGCCTCGGACACGCCGTCGCCAAGAAGGATGTCCACGCCGCGGCCAGCCATGTTCGTAGAGAGCGTGACCGCGCGCTGCTGTCCCGCGTCCGCGATGATGAGCGCCTCACGCTCGTGGTTCTTCGCGTTCAGGATCTCGTGCCGGATGCCGTTGCGACGGAGCTCCTGCGAGAGCGCCTCACTCTTTTCGACCGAGGTGGTGCCGATGAGCACGGGCTGTCCATGAGCGTTGCGCTCCTTCACCTCAGCGACGACGGCGGCCCACTTCCCCTGCTCCGTCTTGTAGACCAGGTCAGGGTGGTCCGCGCGGACCATCGGCCGATGGGTCGGGATCTGCGTGACCTCGAGCTTGTAGACCTTGAAGAGCTCCTCGGCCTCGGTCGCCGCGGTACCGGTCATGCCGGCGAGCTTCGTGTACATGCGGAAGTAGTTCTGGATCGTGATCGTCGCGAACGTGCGCGTCTCGCGCTGGATCGGCACGGCCTCCTTGGCCTCGACCGCCTGGTGCAGCCCATCGCTCCAGCGCCGGCCCGGCATCTGGCGGCCGGTGAACTCGTCGATGATCACGACCTCACGCTGCGCGTTGACGATGTACTCCTTGTCCCGGTGATAGAGGGCGCGCGCCTTGACCGCGTTGTCGAGGAAGTGGATCGCCGTCGCGTCCCCCGAGTACAGGTCGCGTACGCCGAGCAGGCGCTCGGCCTTGTCGATGCCCTCCTCGGTGAGCGAGACGGCGTGGTGCTTCTCTTCGACGATGTAGTCGGTCCCGGGTGCGAGCTTCGCCGCAACGCGCGCGAATGTGTAGTACTGCTGGGTCGCGTCCTCGGCCGCCGACGAGATGATGAGCGGCGTACGTGCCTCGTCGATCAGGATCGAATCGGCCTCATCGACGATCCCGAAGTGCAGCTCGCGCTGCACGCGCTCGGCGAGGTCCATCACCATGTTGTCGCGGAGGTAGTCGAAGCCGAACTCGCTGTTCTGACCGTAGGTGATGTCCGCGAGGTACGCCTCGCGACGCGGCACGTCGCGCCAGTGCCGGTGGCGCGGATCGACCGCCTCGAGCTCGACCGCCGGATCGTAGACCGCCGACCGCTCATGAGCGATGTAGGCGACGCTCATGCCAAGCGCGTGGTAGATGGGCCCCATCCAGCCGGCGCCGGTCTTCGCCAGGTAGTCGTTCGTCGTGACGAGGTGAGCGCCCTTGCCTTCGAGGGCATTCAGGTACAGCGCAGCGGAGGCCACGAGCGTCTTGCCCTCGCCGGTGCGCATCTCGGCGACGTGTCCGCGGTGCAGCGCGAGCGCGCCCATGAGCTGGACGTCGAAGTGGGTCTGGCCGAGCACGCGCGTCGCGGCCTCGCGCACGGCGGCGAAAGCCTCTGGCAGCACGTCGTCCAATGCGTTGCCAGCGGCGAGGCGCTCCCGCAGGAGCTCGGTGGTGTGGCAGAGCTCGTCCGAGCTCCGCACCGCGGTCGCGTCCTTCAGCGCGTTGACGCGCTCCACGTGCTTGCGCAGGCGGCGGAGCTCCGCCTCGTTCGCGTCGAAGAAACCGAACAGCTTCGGGATGGCCTCGCCCCTGGCTAGGTGACCTGCAAGGGCAGCTGCAACCCCGGCGGATCGAACAAGGCGCCGACCGACTCGCCCTCGTGGACCCGGCGGATCGCCTCGGCGAAGAGCGGGGCGACCGGGAGGACGTGGATCTGCGTCAGACCGGCGTCGGACGGACGGAGCGGCACGCTATCCGTGGTCACGAGCTCCGTAATGCCGGAGCCGCAGAGGCGCTCCGCCGCGTCGCCGGACAGGGTCGCGTGCGTGCAGGCCACGTAGATGTCGGACACGCCGTGCCGCTGAAGCATCTCGATGGTGTTCAGGACGGTCGTGCCGGTGTCGATCTCGTCGTCCAGGATGATGGCGCGCTCGTGGTCGATGTCACCGATCACGCCGGTGATCTCGCTCCGGCCGGTGTTGTCGCGGTGCGCCTTCTGCATGAGGACGAGCGGGAGATCGAGGCGCTCGGCGACCTTGCGGCCCACGTTCGCGTAGCCGAGGTCCGGCACCACCAGCACCGTGGGCTTCGGCCGCACCGCCAAGAGGCCCGCGAAGTGATCGATGAGCAGGTTCTGGGCTGTGAGCTCGTCCCCGGGGACCCCGAAGAAGCCCTGGATCTGCCTCTTGTGCAGGTCCATGGCGAGGAAGCGATCCGCGCCCGCGACGCCGATGAGGTCGGCGAGCAGGCGTGCGGTGATCGGCACCCGCGGCTGGTCCTTCTGATCGCTGCGGCCGTAGGCGTAGAAGGGCATGACGGCGGTGATCCGCCCAGCCGATGCGCGCTTGAACGCGTCGAGCATGATGAGCAGCTCCATGATCGCGTCGCTCACGGACGGTGCAGCGACCAACGACTGCACGACGAACACATCGTGCTCGCGAGCATTCTCGAGGATCTTCACGAAGATGTTGTCATTCGCGAACTTGGTGACCTCGGCCCGGCCAAGCGGGATCTCGAGGTGACGGCAGATGTCCGCCGCGAACTTCGGGTGGGCGTTGCCGGTGTAGACGGAAAGACCGCGGAACACGGCTCCCCTCCCCTCGCCAAGTGGGCGTCGTGCGCCGATCGAGTATAGGAGGAGGTGGCATCGCGGATACTGCCATCAGATGTCGCTCCGCACGGGCCACCGTATCCGCTGGATCGTGGTCTGCGTGGCCGTGACACTCTGGTTCATCGGCCTGGCATTCAACATCGGTGGCAACGCCGTCCACCTCGTGCTCCTGGTGGCGATGGCGCTGCTCGTGTACGAGCTGCTAGTCGAGGAGCCGCCACCCGCGTGACCGCCCAACGGGGCGGTCGTCACATGGTGTCGTGGGCCCTCTTCGGATCCACAGGCGGCTGATCCAGGACGCGCTCAGGCACGCGGCGGCTGTGCGTGCGCGGCGAGCCGTCGAGTCCTCGCGAGATGATCCGCTCCGGCACGATCCGGATGAGGGCCGCTTCGCCCCTGCCCATTCCCCGCGCCAGCCCCTGGATCTCGATCGACCGCGGGCGCCAGGGCGGGAGGACGTCGTCCACGACGAACGCGACACGGGGATCCGCGATCACGTCACGGAACTTCTTCGTCCGTTCGAGGTCGCGGCCACCGATGTCGATGGTGTCGAGCTCGGCGTTGTGACGGAAGCCGACCGGCACGACGTGGGGCTGCCCCTGCCCGATCGTCGCTAG
>JACDAF010000134.1 GCA_013695575.1 Chloroflexota bacterium
CGTGCGCGTCCCCGCCGTGCCCGTGCGCGTCGCCGCCGTGTCCGCCGTAGGTCACCTCGACCATCCGGCGCGAGGCGAACGCCGCGGCGAAGAGCGCGATCGCCCCGGCCGCGAGAAGGATCGGCGCACCACTCCTTCCGATGGCCGCGCCCTGCCACGCCGCGATGAACGGCACCGCGGCGACCCCCACCGCCGCGGCCAGGAAGAGCCGGTGCTCCAAGCCGAGGCGCCACCGGCCCGCCTCCGCCTGCGGGTCGGCGCCCCTATGCAGCTGGTGGAGGATCGACGGCGCGCTGAGGAAGAGGAGCGTCTTGAAGAACGCGTGCGCGACGAGGTGGAAGATCGCCACCGCGTAGGCGCCGAGGCCGCAGGCGACGAACATGAGCCCGAGCTGCGACGTCGTCGAGAAGGCGAGGACGCTCTTGATGTCGGTCTGGACCAGTCCCGCGACGCCGCCGTAGAGCGCGGTCGCAGCGCCGACCAGGCCGACGACGAACAGCGCGTCCGGCGCTCGCTCGTACAGAGGGCTGCTTCGCGCGACGAGGTACACGCCGGCGGTGACCATGGTGGCGGCGTGGATGAGCGCGCTCGAGGGTGTGGGACCCTCCATCGCGCGGGGGAGCCACGAGGCGAGAGGCAGCTGCGCCGACTTCCCGATCGCGCCGAGCAGGAGCGCCAGGCCGATCGCCGTGGCGAGACCGCGATCGAGGTCCGCTGCGCCCGCGAGGACGATGCGGTAGTCGGCGCTGCCGAAGGTCGTGACGATGAGCAGGATCCCGACGAGAAAGCCCGCATCCCCGACGCGATTCATGACGAAGGCCTTCGTCGCCGCGCCGGCGGCGCTGCGCCGGTCCTGGTAGAAGCCGATGAGCAGGTAGGAGCAGATGCCGACGCCTTCCCAGCCGAGGAAGAGGAGCACGTAGCTCGATCCCATCACGAGCACGAGCATCGCGAAGACGAAGAGCGAGAGCACCGCGAAGAAGCGCGCAAAACCGCGCTCGTTGTGCATGTAGTTGATCGAGAACACCGCCACGACGAAGCTGATGCCGGTGACCATCGCGACCATGACCGCCGAGAGCGGATCGACGAGGAAGGCGATCTCGACGCGGAAGTCGCCGCTGGCGAGCCAACGGTAGACGCTCACCTCGCGGGCGCGCGGGTCGCCGACGACCTGCACGAGCACCCAGAGCGCCGCGAGAAAGGAGCCCAGGATCGCGCCCGCCGTCGACCGCTCGATGAGCCGGCGGGGGTAGGAGTCGGACAGGAGCGCACCGATGCCGGTCGCGAGCGCCGCGACGAGCGGCAGCCCCGGGATGAGCAGGACCGCGGCGTCGAACGCGGTCACGCTACGCCGTCGGGGCCGCCGGCGCGATGAGCGCCGGGGGCAGGAAGCCGCTCTTTCCCCGATACCAGTCGAACGAGGATGAGACCACGGGAAGCGGCGAGGGCGGCCGGTCCCAGAGCGCGAACTCGCCGCGCGGCAGGAAGAGCCGCAGCTCGCCGGTATCGGGATCCATCGCGATGAGGTGCACCCAGGCGTTCCCGAGCAGCTCCTGGATCGACTTCTGGCGGCCGTAGATCGCCCCGAGCACCTCGATCCTGGCCTCGACCACGAGCTGGAGCCGCATCGGCTCGTGGACCTCGACCATCTGCTTCGGGAGCCCGGTGCGCAGATCGCTCAGCGCGCCCTCCATGACCCCGACCATGCCGCAGACGTTGTGCGGGACCTTCGTATCGGCGCCCCAGCGCTGGTTGTCGACAGTCGAGAAGTAGTACTCGAGGTTGATGCCCGCTCCGACCGGCCCCACGGCGAGCAGCACCCGCTCGAGGACGGTGCCCTCGGGGTCGATCGTCGGGTCGTACGAGATGAGGAACGGGCGGCGATCGAAGAACACGCCCTGGGTGGCGGCACGCCGGCCGACGACGGCGAACGCGTTGGTGGCATGGCCCCACTCCGGCCGCACCTGGCTCAGGTCCAGCGCCCGTCCCTCGATGTGTCGCAGCGAGCGCGCCGGGGAGACGTCCTTCGGCGCCGACGCGAATCGTCGGCAGCGCTCCTGCGCCGAGCGCGCGCGCGCCTCGTCGAGATCACGCACGAGGGCCGCCCACTCCGTCGCGTGCGTCGCCGGGACGTCCTGGACGTCGAAGAACGTGTAGCGCTCGGAGCAGGTGTTGTGCTGCGCACCGACGAAGTGGGTGTCGCCCGGAATGTCGATCCCGCGCTCGCGCAGGAGCGCGCGGACCTCCGCGCGGTTCGTGATCGCG
>JACDAF010000161.1 GCA_013695575.1 Chloroflexota bacterium
ACCCGCTGATGCTGGAGAGCGCTGCGCTTGCGCTGAGTCCACCGATGAGGGCGCCGAGAACGAGGATGAGTGCGCTCATGCCTGCGAGCAGCCGTGTGGGAGTTCGAGCCTTCCTGCTCATGCTTCCTTCTTTCCTTGAGGCTGCCTTGAGGCAGGCCCCGCGTGCATTATGGCGATGGTGGCGGGAAGGGAGCGCCGGAGCATGACGGTCCCGTCATCTCGGGTCCGCGGCCGCCTCCGGGGACGTGCCGTGTCGCGTGGCACCGTCAGCCGTGCGGCCGGGACGGCGCGTTCATCCTCCACCACGGTTCAGTCTGGGTCCGCTCCATGCACAAAGCCGTAGTACCTCGGTCGCACGGGCGATCACCTTGAAGTACTGACCGTTTAGCGTTCACACTCGGGAGCCTCGCGCTGTCCCACTGGACCAGGCCGGGGCTACTTGCTGCGGGGACCTCCGCGCGACTCGGCGCCCACCAAGACCGGCGCCACCAACGCCGGATTCTGGGGCTCGCTCCCCATCGTGAGGCACCGAAGTGCCCCGACCGGTCAGCCCTTTGGCGTCGCCCGCTTCCTCGTGGTCGTGCCGCCGGCGGTCCGTCCGCGCGGGCTCGCGCCAGGCCGGCTGAGGTCGACGTGCGGCCCGACATCGAGGTCAAGGTCGATCCTGGGCGAGCCGCGACGGAGCATCTCGATCCGGACGCCGCCGGTGTCCTTCCAGTCGTGATCGGCCGCCGCGACGTCCATCGGGCAGTAAGCCCACTTGCCGTCGTGCACGGTCAAGGTGTCGGCGGTCCGGCCCCCCAGGCCGTGTTGGTGAGCTGCGGAGTCGCAGCGGAATTGGATCAGATTCGTGTGCTCAGACAAAACCTTCCCTCTCGGTCGGCATCGTAGCGGGTGCCTGCTATCCTGTCCGCTCGCGGCGACGCGGGACATGGCGCTTCGTCAGGTATCGAACAGCGAGCCGGGTGGGTGGGAGCCGGCCGTACCGTGAAGGCCGCCACCACCTGCCGAGCGACGTGGGTCCGGCCCCGTATCGCCGGGAACGAAAGCGCCCTCGCGTCGCGGGGGAAGCTGGGTGGAACCGCGAGCGCTCTCCTCGTCCCAGTAACTAAGGACGAGCGAGGGCGCATTTCGTTAGGAGGACCCAGCCCATGGCGCAACAGGAACGACGGGCGGACCACGGGCCCGAAGCGCTGTACGCGCTCCGGCATTCCACGGCACACGTCATGGCGGGAGCCGTGCTCGAGCTCTTTCCCGAGGCGAAATTCGGCTTCGGTCCCCCGGTCGTGGACGGGTTCTACTACGACTTCGATCTGCCGCGGCCGCTCCTGCCGGATGACCTCGGGCGGATCGAGGAGCGGATGCGGGCGATGGTGCGGCGCGATGCGCCATTCGAACACCGCGACATGTCCGTGCCGGCGGCGCTCCGCTTCTTCCGGGAGCGCGGTCAGGACTACAAGGTGGACCAGATCGAGAAGCTCGACGAAACGGTCGCCGACGGCGCCGTGAGCATCTACGAGCACGGGGGGTTCGTCGACCTGTGCCGCGGGCCGCACGTCCCGACGACGGGCGCGATCGGTGCGTTCAAGCTCCTGTCCGTCGCGGGCGCCTACTGGCGAGGGGACGAGAAGAACCGCCAGCTCCAGCGCGTCTATGGCACGGTCTGGCCGTCACAGCCTGATCTCGATGCGTACCTCGAGCGCCTGAAGGAGATCGAGCGACGGGACCACCGTCGGCTCGGCAAGGATCTCGAGCTCTTCGACATCGACGAGGAGCTCGGCTCGGGTCTGGTCCTCTGGCTCCCGAACCTCGCGATCGTCCGCCAGGAGCTCGAGACGTGGTGGCGCCGCGTCCACCAGGAGCGCGGGTACACGCTCGTCTACACGCCGCACATCGGCCACGAGCGCATGTATCAACGGTCGGGGCACCTCGAGAAATTCGCGGAGAACATGTACGGGCCGCTGCTGCTGGATGAAGCGGCGCATGGCGGGTCGTCTTCCGATGGCGGGGCCCCGCGGTCGTCGTTCTGGATCAAGCCGATGAACTGCCCCGGCCACATCAAGGTGTATCAAGCACGCGGCCGCTCCTACCGGGAGCTCCCGCTCCGCATCGGCGAGCTCGGGACGGTCTACCGCTACGAGCGGGGCGGCTCGCTCCACGGGATGCTGCGCGTTCGCGGCTTCACGCAGGATGACTCTCACATCTTCTGCACCCCGCAGCAGGCGCAGTCCGAGATCGCGGGCGTGTACGACCTCGTGACGGAGTTCCTCCGCGTGTTCGGCTACCGCGACGCGGTGGTGTACCTGTCGACGCGCCCGGAGAAGCGACTTGGCACTGACCAGGCCTGGGATCAGGCCGAGGGAGCCCTGCGCAGCGCGCTCGAGGCACGAGGCGTGGACTACCGGATCGACGAGGGCGGCGGCACGTTCTACGCACCGAAGATCGACTTCAAGGTCAGGGACGCGATCGGTCGCGAGTGGCAGGGACCGACGATCCAGGTCGACATGCAGCTGCCGGAGCGCTTCGACGTCACCTACGTGAGCCAGCACGGTCAGCGCGAGCGCGCGGTGATGATCCACCGGGTGCTGTTCGGCAGCCTCGAGCGGTTCGTCGGCGGACTCATCGAGCACTACGCGGGCAACTTCCCGTTGTGGCTCGCGTGGGACCAGGTGGCGCTCATCCCGGTGCGCGAATCGGCACGCGCATACGCCGAGGAAGTGGCCGCGCTGCTGCGCGGCAAGGGGATACGTGTCGCGCTCGACCCGGAGCCTGGGGACCTGCGCGCGAAGGTGCGCGATGCGCAGGCCCGCCGGCCGAACTACATCCTCGTTGTCGGTGACAAGGAGGCCGCGGCGCGACAGCTGTCCGTCCGAAAGCGTGGCGCGGGCGCACCCGCGCCGCCGGGGGGCCCTTCCGCCAGGCCACCGGAGGAGCGCGGGGTAGCGCTCGACGACTTCGTTGCCCGCGTCGCCCTGGAGCGCGATACGAAGGCGCTGCCACACGACTTCGATCCGGGCACACCGCCTGATCTCCCGCCGCTCGAGGCGGCCGGCGCGTGAGCTCGGTCGTTCCGGTCCTCAGCGGCCCTCGCGTGACGCTGCGCCCGATGGCCGAGGCCGACATCCCGCTGCTGGCACGCTGGTTCAGCGACCGGGAGTTCCAGCGCCACCAATGGGGCGCCTGGCACGGCCCGATGTCACCGGAGGGAGCGCGAGGCTGGTTCGATCGCATGACGCGGGAGGACGCGGGCGCGTTCACGCTCGAAGACGACGGCAGGCCGATCGGCTTCGCGAACTTCAGGAACCTCAACGAGAAGCACTCGAACGCCGATATCGGCGTCGGCATCGGCGAGCAGGACCTCTGGGGGCGGGGACTTGGAAGCGAGGCCGTCGGGCTCCTGCGCGACTACCTGCTCGGCACGCGCGGCCTGCATCGCATCCGCCTGCACGTCGCGGCGACGAACGACCGCGCGATCGCGTCGTACCGGAAGTGCGGCTTCGAGGTCGAGGGGATCGAGCGGGAGGGCGTTCGCGGCGAGGATGGGGGATGGGCCGACATGGCGGTCATGGGCCTCGTCGCCGGGAGGCCGCGGCCGGTGTTCGACCCGCGCCCGGCGATCCTCGAGGGGCGATACGTGAGGCTCGAGCCGCTCCGCATGGACCACGCGGCCGCGCTCTGTGACGCGGGGGACGAGGACGACATCTGGCGCCACGTCGCGCCGCGGCCACGTGGGCCCGACGGCTACGCGCGATACATCCGGCGCGCCCTCGACGCGCAGGTCACCGGCGATCAGCTGCCGTTCGTTGTGAAGCGTCCGGACGGGGAGGTCATCGGGACGACGCGGTACGCCCATCTGGACCGGATCCACCGTTCCGTCGAGATCGGCTACACCTTCTACGGCAAGGGCGCGCGGCGGACGGCCGTGAACACCGAAGCGAAATACCTCCTGCTCGGCCACGCCTTCTCGCAGGGCGCGATCCGCGTCTGGCTCCAGACGGACATTCGCAACGAGCGCTCGCAGCACGCCATCGCGCGGATCGGCGCGAAGAAAGAAGGAGAGCTGCGTAGCGAGCGGATCCGTCCCGACGGGACGCACCGGACCTCCGTCGTCTTCGCGGTCGTCGAGCCGGACTGGCCGGAGACCCGGCGCC
>JACDAF010000181.1 GCA_013695575.1 Chloroflexota bacterium
CTCGCGGCCCGGCGCCTCGAGGCATTTCGCGCGACGGGGGCCCTCGAGCCGCCTGGTGGGGAGCCCGCTGCCGCCGTGCTCGACGAGCTTGGCCTCGCCCGGAGGCGCCGTGACGAGCTCGTCCGCGCCTGGGACATGGATGCGTTCAACGCGGCCGTCGCTGACGCGGCGCAGCGCCGCCCGGCGCACGACGTCGTCGCCGATCTCGACGCAAGCTTCCGGCGGGTCCGCGAGGAGGTCGACGCGCTCACCGACGAGCAAGCGACGCGACACCTGGATGATGACGGCCGCGGCTGGGCCGCCGCGATCGTGAACGGCAACACCTTCGGCCACTACGCGGAGCACCAGGTGGAGCTCGACGCCGCGGTGCCACGGACGGCAGCCGGACTTGTGCGGCGGATCGAGGCCTCGTGGCGTCCGTTCCGCCAGGCGATCCGTGAGCAGGGCCGCGCGGGCCTTGGAGAGATGACGCCCGCCGGCTGGTCGTACAAGGATCTCGTCGCGCACGTGATCGGCTGGCTGCAGCAGGCCGTGAAGGAGCTGCGCGAGCGCGAGTTCACCAACTGGGACCGTGCCGGCATCGACGCGCACAACGCACGCTCAGTCGAGGCGCGTCGGCTCGTCGGGCCGGAGGCGCTCGTCGATGAGCTCGACACGTCGTACAGAGGTCTCCTGTCGGCCGTGAAGGCGCTCGGCGATGACGACGTCGCGGACACGCGTACCTTCGACGTGGTCGCGTTCCAGTCGTACCTCCATCTGGAGGAGCACCTCCGTGAGCTCGGGATCGATCCCTGAAGCGGCCGATCCGCGTCGTCGTCGCGAAGGCCGGGCTCGACGGTCACGACCGTGGCGCGAAGGTCGTCGCGCGCGCACTCAGGGACGCCGGCATGGAGGTCATCTACACCGGCGTGCACCAGACGCCCGAGCAGGTCGTCGAGACTGCGCTTCAGGAGGATGCCGATGCGATCGGGGTGTCGCTCCTGTCGGGTGCGCACAACTACGTGTTCCCGCGCATCGCCGAGCTGATGAAGGAGAAGGGCATGGACGACGTCCTGCTCTTCGGCGGCGGGATCATCCCGGAGGAGGATGCTGAGCGGCTGAAGGAGCATGGCGTCGAGCGCGTGTTCCAGCCGGGAGCCTCGCTCGAAGAGATCGTGACGTACCTGCGCGACGCAGTGGCACAAAAGAGAGGAGGCTGAGCGAGGAGCGGCTGGGCCGCAACGAGCGAATCACCGCGCCTGCGGCGTGGCACGCGCGCAGCGCGAGCTTGAACAGAAGAGGAGGCTGAGCGAGGAGCGGCTGGGCCGCAACGAGCGAATCACCGCGCCTGCGGCGTGGCACGCGCGCAGCGCGAGCTTGAACAGGAGGAGTCACAGGTGGCAAAGACGGATGACCGGCCGATCGATGTCGGCCTCGCGGCGCTCAAGGGCAAGGATGAGCCGGCGCTCATCGAGTGGTGGAAGGCCCGCTTCGGCATGATCGCGGCGATCCCGCAGGACATCGCGCGCGTAGGCGCGCTCACGCCGCAGCTCCGCGAGCTCACACGTATCACCGACGCGGCGGAGCGCCGCAAGCTCACGCGTGCGCGGATGATCGCGTTCAGCCAGCTCCCCAGCGACCAGCAGCGTCTCGTGGCGGAAGCGCGAAAGAAGGCATTCACGGTCGACCGCGAGGTCCTCGAGAAGGATCAGCAGATGGTCGACGAGATCGTGCCGACCCTCGACCCGAGCGTGCGCCAGTCGTACCCGCAGCCCTAGCGCGTGGACCTCCGGTACCGCGATGAGCAGCTCGCCATCCGGGACGCCGTGCGCCAGTTCGCGCAGGGTCGCGTCGTTCCGAACGCGCACGAGTGGAGCGAGGCGGGCGCGTTCCCTCCCGCGCTCGTGCGGGAGATGGCGGCTCTCGGCCTCACCGGGCTCGCGGTGCCGGAGGAGTACGGCGGGGCGGGGCTTGACATGCTGGCCATCGCGCTCGTCATGGAGGAGCTCGGGGCCGCCGATGGCTCCATCGCGCTCACGATCGCGGCCCACAACTCGCTCTGCATCGGCCACCTCCTCGTGGCGGCGAGCGATGAGCAAAAGCGGCGCTGGCTGCCGCCGCTCGCGGGCGGGGAGCACCTCGGCGCGTGGGCGCTCACCGAGCCGTCCTCCGGGTCCGATGCGGTAGCGGCGCAGGCGACGGCGACTCGTGACGGCGATGCCTACGTGCTCGACGGGCAGAAGCAGTTCATCACGAACGGGTCGCTCGCCGGCTTCGCTGTGGTGATCGCGGTGACCGAGCCGCGCAGGCTCTCCGCGTTCGGGATCGCTGCGGGGACGCCCGGCTTCCGCGCCGGGAGGAGCGAGAAGAAGATGGGTCTCTGGGCGTCGGACACGGCGCCGCTCGTGCTCGACGGGTGCCGGGTACCGCAGGCGGACCGCATCGGCATCGAGGGAGAGGCGTTCGCCGACGTGAAGCAGGTACTCGACAAGGGACGCATCGGCATCGGCGCGCTCAGCATCGGACTCGGCCGCGCCGCGATCGAGACGGCCGTCGCCTACTCGAAGCAGCGCCGCCAGTTCGGACGGCCGCTGAGCGACTTCCAGATGACGCGCTGGAAGCTCGCCGTCGCCCGGACCGAGCTGGACGCGGCCAGGCTCCTGGTGCACCGCGCCGCGTCGCTCGCCGAGGCCGGCGCGTCGTTCGGCACGGCCGCGTCGATGGCGAAGCTGCTGGCGAGCGAGGCGGCGAGCCGCGCGGCGAACGCCGCGCTGCAGATCCTCGGCGGCTACGGGTATCTCCGCGACTACCCGGTCGAGCGGCAGCTCCGCGACCTCCGGCTCATGGAGATCGGCGAGGGCACGAGCGAGGTCCAGCGCATCGTCATCGCGCGCTCCCTCCTCAGCAGCGCGTGAGCTCCGCTTCGGATCTGCTCGAGCGTGCTCGTTCGGGGAACACACGTTCCATCGCGCGGCTGCTCACTATCGTCGAGAACGACGAGCCCGATGCCGCGGAGGTCATGCGTGAGCTGTACCCGCTCACCGGGACCGCGCGGGTCGTCGGCGTGACCGGCCCGCCCGGCGGCGGCAAGAGCACGTTGGTCTCGCGGCTCGCTGGTGCGTACCGCGACCGCGGCGATCGCGTCGCCGTCGTGGCGATCGATCCGTCAAGCCCCTTCACCGGCGGCGCCATCCTTGGGGACCGCATCCGCATGCGCGAGCGCTTCCTGGACCAGGGGCTCTTCATCCGCAGCATGGCGAGCCGCGGTCACTCCGGCGGTGTCGCGCGCGCGACCATGCGCGTCGTCCATATCCTCGACGCGCTCGGCGTCGGCACGGTCCTTGTCGAGACGGTGGGAGTGGGGCAGGAGGAGGTCGAGGTCGTGCGCGTCGCGGACACCGTCTGCCTCGTGACGGTACCGGGGCTCGGTGACGACATCCAGGCGATCAAGGCGGGCGTGCTCGAGATCGCGGACGTCCTCGTCGTGAACAAGGCCGACCGGCCGGGCGCCGACGAAGCCGTACGCGACCTCGCGATGATGCAGAGCCTCGGGACTCGCGGCGGCTCCGGCCGGCAGCGTGGGCTCGAGCGCGAGGGATCGCAGTGGCGCGCGCCGATCCTCCGCACGAGCGCGTTCGAGAACACCGGGATCGCTGAGCTCATGGCCGCGATCGCGAGGCACGGCGAGTGGGCGCGCGAGAGCGGAGAGCAGGATCGCCGCCGCCGGGACGCGGCGCGCGCCGAGGTCGAGACCCTCCTGCGCGAGGCGCTCGTGAAGCAGGTGACCGACCGCATCGGGCCGGCCGCGGTGGACGCCGCGATCGCCCGCGTCGCCGCACGCGAGCTCGATCCGTACGCCGCGGTCGAAGGGCTGCTCGGCGCGTGAGCGGCGGGGCGATACTGCGAGCGAGATGACTCCCCTCGAGCGCCTGAGAGAGCTGCGCGCGCGCTCGCTGCAGGGAGGCGGTGCCGAGCGCATCGCGCAGCAGCACGCGAAGAGCAAGCTCACTGCCCGCGAGCGCCTGGACCTGCTGCTCGACGAGGGCTCCTTCGTCGAGCTCGACGCATTCGCGTCGGCACGTCCGAACGAGCTCACCTCGGAGGAGGAGCGCTACCCCGGAGACGGTGTCGTGACCGGCTCTGGCCGGATCGAGGGCCGGCTCGTGTATGTGTTCTCGCAGGACTTCACCGTGTTCGGGGGCTCGCTGGCGGAGGCCCATGCGGCGAAGATCGTGAAGGTCATGGATCACGCCGTCCGCTGCGGCGTGCCGATCATCGGCCTCAACGACTCGGGCGGCGCGCGGATCCAGGAGGGCGTCGTCTCGCTCGCCGGCTACGCCGAGATCTTCCTCCGGAACGTGCTCGCGAGCGGTGTCGTGCCGCAGATCTCGGCGGTCATGGGCCCGTGCGCCGGCGGCGCGGTGTACTCGCCGGCGATCACCGACTTCGTCGCGATGGTGCGCGACACCTCCTACATGTTCGTCACCGGCCCGAACGTCGTGCGCGCGGTCACGCACGAAGACGTGACCCAGGAGGACCTCGGCGGCGCGGACGTCCACGCACGGAAGAGCGGCGTCGCGCATTTTCAGAGCGACGACGAGGTGCAGTGCCTGATGCTCCTGCGGCGACTCGTGTCGTATCTGCCCTCCAACAACGTCGACGGCGCACCGGCAGTCGCGACCGATGACCCCCCCGACAGGCAGGACACCGAGCTCGACTCGATCGTCCCCGACCAGGCCAACAAGGCCTACGACATGAAGGACGTCATCCGCCGGGTCGTGGACGATGGCGAATCGCTCGAGGTCCACGAGGGTTGGGCCCAGAACATCATCTGCGCGTTCGCGCGCCTCGACGGCAGGACCGTGGGCGTGGTCGCGCAGCAGCCCATGGTGTTGGCGGGCGTGCTCGACATCGATGCGTCGATCAAGGCCGCACGCTTCGTGCGCTTCTGCGACGCGTTCAACATCCCGCTCGTCACGTTCGTTGACGTCCCGGGCTTCCTTCCGGGGAC
>JACDAF010000200.1 GCA_013695575.1 Chloroflexota bacterium
GCCCCGCCGGGCGCGATACGCGCGGGTCCCGGACCCGTTCCGGCGCCGGCGAAGGCCCCAGAAGCCACCGACAGGTAGGGGCGGCCGGCCGGCCGCCGGCCCTTTCTCTATCGCCGCGCGGTGAGCAGTGGAACGCCGATGCTCGCCGCGATGAGCACGAGCGCCAGGAGCCCGCCGAGCAGGACCGCGTTGCGAGCGGTCGTCCGCATGGCGGTGATGAGGAACGGGGCGACGATGAGACCGACGGCCAGCGGCGGCATCAGGAACGCGAAGACCAGGCCGAGCAGCACGAGTCCCGTGAGGACGGCAGCGCCGATGACCGTGCCGCGCTGGACGAGCGGCACGTACACGGCATACGTGACCGCGGCGATCGGCGCGATCAGGACAACGACGAGACCGGCCGCGACCACGACGCCAAGCAGCAGCCCAAGGGCCGACCAGAGGAGCTCCCCTCGCGCGCGCCCGCTCCGCACGATCCAGGTCCAGATCGCGTAGATGCCGAGCCCCGCTCCGATGGACGGCACGATGAGCGCGCCATTTCCGTAGAACGCCAGCGGCCCGAAGGCGAGCCGCGATGTCTCGACCACCGTCGTGAGGATCCCCAGGACGATGCCGGCACCCAGGCCGAGCAGGAACGCGATCACTGCTCGATGCTATGGGCGTGAGCGGCGTGTGGCTCGGATTGACCCTGGCCCTCGTGCTGCTCCCGTCGAACATCCCCGCCGCGGCGGTGCCGCTGCTGCGCGCCGAGTGGTCGGCCTCTGCCGTCGTTGTCGGCTGGGTCGTCGGCGCGTACCTCGCGGGATATGCGGCCGCCGTCGTGATGATCCTGCCCCTGACCGATCGCCTGCCGTCGCGACGGATCATCGTCGCTGGCGCTGCGGTGTCAGCCCTGGCGAGCCTCGCGTTGCCCCTCGTTGCGCGTGATCCGTGGATCGCCGTCGCCCTTCGCCTTATCGCGGGGGCCGGGCTCGCCGGCGTGTACATGCCGGGGGTGCGCGTCGTCGCCGCGACCGCGCGACCAGAGCAGCGTGGCCTCGCCGTCGGCCTGTTCGTCGCGTCCTTCTATCTCGGGTCCGCCGCCTCCTTCCTGGTGGCCGGACTGCTCATCGGTGACTCGATCGGCTGGCGCGAGCCGATGCTCTGGGCGGCAGGCGCCTCGCTGGTGGGCGTCGGCCTCGCGTTCGGGGGGGCCCCGCCGCTCCCGCCTGCCGGTGGGAAGGCGATCCTCGACCTGACGGTGCTGAAAGAGGCGCGCCTCATGCGCACGGTCGGGGCGTATTCGGGCCATGCCTGGGAGCTGTTCGCCGTCCGCGCCTGGATGACCGCGTTCCTGGCTTCGGTGCTCGTAGCGCAGGGCGCCACGACCGCCGACGCGACCGGCGAGGCCGGCCGCTGGTCCGCGCTCATCCTCGGCGCCGGAATACCGGCCGTGTTCATCGGCGGGTGGGTGTCGGACCGCCTCGGGCGCGCACGCACGGCCCTGACCATCGCCATCGCCAGCGGGGCACTCGGCTTCGTGTTCGGGGCGCTCGGTAGCGCGCCATGGTCGGTGCTGCTGGCCTTCGGCTTCGTCTACAGCGGTCTTATCGCCGCCGACTCGGCCGTGTACTCGACGAGCGTCACCGAGCTCGCGCCAGCCGGGAAGCTCGGCTCCGCGCAGGCCATCCAGGCGTTCATCGGGTTCGGCGCGGGTGCCGTCGGGCCGCCCGCCGCAGGGCTCGCGCTCGATCTCGGGCTTGGATGGGTGGCCGTGTTCGGTGTCGCGGGGGTCGCGAGCTTCATCGGCGCGCTGCCGCTCCTCCGCGACCTGCGACGTCAGGACGGCGCGCCTGCGCAGTGAGACTGAAGCCGACCTACGCAGCCCCGGCGCTTTCGTGTCCTGCCATCAGGAGTCCCAGGCGCTCCTCCGTGGCCTCGGCTGCGGGGAGGGTGGCGACGATTCGCCCTTCGTACATCACCGCGATGCGGTCCGAGAGCGCGCGGATCTCGTCGAGCTCGCTCGAGATGAGCAGGATGGCCGCACCACGCGCGCGCTGCTCGAGAAGCCGGTCGTGCACGTATTCGGTCGCCGCGATGTCGAGCCCGCGACTCGGCTGGCTCACCACGATGAGCCGCGGAGACGACGAGAGCTCACGGCCAAGCACGACCTTTTGCTGGTTGCCGCCGGAAAGGTTGCCCGCGATCGCGAGCGGGTTGGGCGGTCGCACGTCGAACTCGCGCGCGAGCAGTGCTCCTTCGCGCTCGATCACCTGGGGATCAAGCACGCCGAACGTCGCGTATGGCGGTCCCGCCTGTTTCCCTAGGATGAGGTTGTCGGCGACGGTGAACGCGAGCACCAGGCCCTCGCGCCGACGGTCTTCGGGCACGTAGCAGACACCGCCGGCGCGCGTCCGACGTGGCCCGTCGCGCGAGACGTCGGCGCCGCCGATGCGCATGTCACCCGCCGTCGGACGGCGGAGGCCCATGATGCACTCGGCGAGCTCGCTCTGACCGTTCCCGCCGATACCGGCGATGCCGAGCACTTCGCCCGCGTGCACCGTGAGGCCCACGTCTAGAAGCGCCGGCGTGCCGCGATCCGACAGGGCGCCGAGCCCGGTCACCTCGAGCACGACGTCTCGTGAGCCCGCGGTCGCCCGCGGCCGCAGCTCGCGCAGCTCACGACCGACCATGAGACGCGCGATCTCGCCCGCGGTGGTGGCCGAGGTCACGAGCGACCCGGCGTTGCGCCCGAGGCGTAGGACCGTGATCCGGTCGGTGACGGCGAAGACCTCGCGCAGCTTGTGCGTGATGAGGATGACCGTCTTGCCTTGCTCACGCAGGGTGCGCACTATCGCGAATAGCTCGTCGACCTCCTGTGGTGTCAGGACGGCCGTCGGCTCGTCGAACACGAGCAGGTCGGAGCCGCGGTAGAGCACTTTCAGGATCTCGACGCGCTGCTGGAGGCCGAGCGGCAGGTCTTCCACGCGCGCGTCGGGATCGACCTCGATGCCGAAGCGCGACTGGAGCTCGCGCACGCGCTCGCGGATGACGCGCCGGTCGAGCAGCGCACCCGTCCGCTCGTCGCCGAGCACCACGTTCTCGGTGACTGTGAGCGGCGGGATCAGCATGAAGTGCTGGTGGATCATCCCGATGCCGCGCGCGATCGCGTCGCGCGGCCCGCCGATGCGGGCGTCCTCTCCGCGCAGGAGGATGCGCCCGCCGTCCGGCGCGTAGAGGCCGTACAGGACGTTCATGAGCGTCGACTTGCCCGCCCCGTTCTCGCCAAGCAGCGCGTGGACGTCGCGCTCCTCGACGGAGAGATCGACGCCATCGAGGGCGACCAGCTCGCCGAAGCGCTTGCGGATGCCCTGCATCTCGAGCAGCGCGGTCACTCGGCCGCCTCACGACGCGCGGCGGCGCCGTTACCTCGGTCGGGGGCGCCTGCGCCCGGCCGCTCGCTGCCGCGTCCGGACCCGACCATCAGTGGCCCTCCTTCTCGTACGGCACGCCGTCGGCGGCCGGCGGGCGCGAGCGGCCGACGAACCCCGCGACGGCGAGGATCGTGAGCAGGTAGGGGAGCGTGCCGAGGAGCTGCACCGGTACGCGAGTGTCGCCGATCGTCGCGCCCTGGAGCGAGGTCGAGAGGGCGTTGCCGTAGCCGAAGAGGAGCGCCGCGACGAGCGCGCCGATGGGTGACCACTTGCCGAAGATGACGGCGGCGAGGCCGATGAACCCGCGTCCCGCGGTCATGCCGTCGGTGAACGAGTGCGCGACCGAGAGCGAGAGGTAGGCGCCGCCGAGCCCCGCAAGCGCTCCGCTGGCGAGGACCGCCGCGTAGCGCACGCGCCGCACGCCGATGCCGACCGTCTCGGCCGCGCGCGGATGCTCGCCGACGGCGCGCAGGCGCAGCCCGCTCACCGTGCCGAACAGGAACAGATGAGTGAGCGGCACGAGCGCCAGGGAGACCCAGACGAGGATGCTCTGGTCCGCGACGGTCGGCAGGTCGGGCACGTCCGCCGGCGTGCCGGTCGTTCCGTACAGCTGGAAGTTCAGGTAGCTCGTCAGCCCAAGTGCCAGGATGTTGAGCGCCATCCCGGAGACGATCTGATCGCTGCGCCAGTGGATGGCCGCGATCGCGTGGATCCCCGCGAGCAGGGTGCCCGCGATGATGGCGGCCGCGACGCCGATGACGATGCTGTCGGTCTGCTCGGCCGCGACGATGCCGACGAAGGCCCCGACGAGCATCGAGCCCTCGAGCGCGATGTTCACGACCCCCGCGCGCTCGGAGATGACGCCGCCGAGCGCCGCGAGGAGGATCGGCGCCGCCAGGCGGAGCGTCGCGGCGAGGACGCTCGCCCCGATGACCATGTCGACCGTCACGCGATCGCCTCCACCGGCTTGCGGCCGCGCCGGGAGCGCCCGGCGATGCCGCGCACGATCGCCTCGGCCGCGATCACGAACAGGACGAGTGCCTGGATGATCGACACGAGGTGGGACGAGATGCCCGCGTTCGATTGCATGATCGCGCCGCCGTGCGCGAACGCGCCGAACAGCAGCGCGGCCGCGACGATCCCGAGCGGCGAGTTCTTCCCGAGGAGCGCGACCGCGATGGCGTCGAAGCCGTATCCGGACGAGAACCCGTCGAAGACGCGCTGGAAGACGCCGCTCACCTGGATCATCCCGGCGAGCCCCGCGAACGCCCCGGCGATGGCCATGACGAGCGCCATCCTGCGGGCGGGGTCGATCCCCGCCTGCGCCGCGGCCCGCGCGCCGAGCCCGACGGCGCGGAGCTCGTACCCGAGCGACGTGCGCCAGAGCAGGAACCAGAACACCGCGACGGCGAGCGCCGCGAGGAGGATCCCAGCGTGCAGCCGCGAGAGGGGCACGAGCTCGTTCGGCAGGATGACCGGGAGGATCGCGCCGTCGCCGATCCGCGCCGATGCGGGCGTGCCGAGCGCGCTCGGGGCGGTCATCGGCCCGCTCTGCAGCAGCCAGTGCATCACGAACACGACGATGTAGTTGAGCATGATCGTGGTGATGACCTCGTTCACGCCGCGCGCGGCTTTGAGGACCCCCGCGATCGCGCCGTAACCGGCGCCGGCGAGGATCCCCGCGAGGATCACGAGCGGCATGAGGAGCGGGCCCGGAAGCTCCGCGAATCGCGCACCGACGGCGCCTGCAGCGAGCGCCCCGACGAGCAGCTGACCTTCGGCGCCGATGTTGAACAGACCCGTGCGGAACGCGACGGCGACGGAGAGCCCGGTCAGGACGAGCGGGATAGCCGACACGAGCGTCTCGGTGATGTCGTAGGGAGTCCCGAACGCGCCGCGCGCGAGAGCCGCATATGCGGCTATCGGGTCATTTCCCGTCGCGGCGACGAAGACGGCGCCGAGGAGGAGCGCGACGATGACCGAGATCACCGGGACCGCGGGGCCGGTCGCCCACTGCATCGCCGGCTGGCGCACGGACGGGGCCGGACCACCGGGGCCCGGCCCCGTCGCTGTTGGCGCGCCGCCGCTCACCGGTCGACTGCGAGCCGGATGACCGCTACTTGACCGCGATGTCCGTCTTCGGCTTGATCGCGCCCGACTTGATGTCGGCGAGCGCCTTGTCTGCGGCCGCCTTCGCGGAGGCGGGCACCACCGGGTCGAGCTTGCCGAGGCCGATGCCCTCGTTCGCCGCGTTGAAGAAGGTGTCGCCGCTCTTGAAGGTGTTCTCCTTGACCGCCTTGATGGAGTCGTACACGGCCTTGTTCACGCGCTTCAGCGCGCTCGTGATGACGACGCCCGGGGCCACGTCCGCCTGGTCGGCGTCGACGCCGATGGCGTACTTGCCCTTCTCCTTGGCCGCCTGGATGTAGCCGAGGCCCGAGCCGCCGGCCACCTGGAAGAGGATGTCGCAGCCCTGGTCGATGTGGCGGAGGCCGACCTCCTTGCCCTTCTGCTGGTCGACGAAGTCGTTCGAGTAGCCGTTGAGGATCTTCGTCGTCGGGCTGATGGTCTGGAGGGCGTGCTGGTAGCCGGCGATGAACGTGTCGACCGGCGGGATCGGGATCCCGCCCATCGAGCAGACGGTGTTGTTCGTCGCCTTGCCGACCTTGGCCTTGGCCATCTCGGCGGCGATCACGCCGACGAGGTATCCGGCCTCCTGCTGGGCGAAGAACAGGTTGGCGACGTTCGGCAGGTTCTCGGTCTTCCCGGCGTCGTCCGCGGGCGCGCCGTCGACGATCGCGAACTTCACGTTCGGAAACTGCTTGGCGACCTTCCAGGTCGAATTCGTCATGAGGAACCCGACGGAGATGACGAGGTCGTAGCCCTGTTGCGCGTATGAGGTGAGGTTCGGCACGTAGTCCGCCTGCTGCTTCGACTCCGTGACCTTGGTCTCGACCTTCAGGTCCTTCTCGGCGTCCTGGCGGCCGAGGTTCGCGAGCGTGTTGAAGCTCTTGTCATTGAGGCCTCCGACGTCGGTGACGAGACCGATCCGGACGGCCTTCGCCGCCGGTGCCGTGCCGGCCCCACCAGTCGCCTGCGCGCCGCCGGAGCCTGTGCCGCCGCACGCCGAGACGATGAGCGCCGCGAGGATGGGGAGCGCGAGCAGTCTCTTCATGAGTGGATCGGACCTCCCTTAGTGCGCCGCCCGCGGCGAGGAAGCGCGCCGAGCGGCCGACCGCGAGTCTAGGCCGTTCGGTCGGGCAAGGCCCTTCCTCACTCGACCTCTGCTCCCTGACGCCGCTAGTGCGGCGCGGGCACCGGCCCTTGATAGAAGCCGACCACGTACACGATGAAGGCCGCGTAGAAGATCCCGAGCGAGGCGAGCTCGCGGCCGGACAGCACGCTACCCGTGCGCAGGAACAGCTGTAGCAGGAGGCCGGCGGCGATCGCCACGGCAGCCGAAACGATCGCCGCCGTCGTGAGCACCCACGGGGTGAACCAGAGCCCGACGGCGACCGGGATGCACGACTGGAAGACCATGGCGCCGCTGATATTGCCCATGGCCAGCGTGTCCTTCCGCTGGCGGACCCAGAGGACGCTGTTGAACTTCTCCGGCAGCTCGGTCGCGAGCGGCGCGATGACCAGCGAAAGGATGAGCGGTGAGAGATTGAAGGCCGCCGAGAACACGCTGATCTCCCGCACGAACAGCTGAGCGCCGCCGATGATCGCGGCGAGCGAGACGAAGAGCTGGAGCAAGACGGCCCGCATGTTCGGGGTGGTGAGTTTCGGCTGCAGGCGAAGAGGGTTGAGCTCCTCGTGGCTCGCGTCGGCGTCCATCGGGTCTCGCGCGGTCTGGCGGACGTAGAGCACGTACGCGAGCACAAGCGCGATCCCCGCGATGATGCGCAGCCAGAATGGCTTCTCGAAGAAGGGCAGGCCCATGCCGACCGCGAGCAGGTACATCCCGAGGAAGAACCGCAGGTCGCGGCCGACGATCCGCTGGTCGATCTGGAGATTCGTGGACCGGCGCCCACGTCGCGCGTAGTAGAGGACGGCCACCCCGGTCACGAACATCGCGGCCGTCGAGAGCATGAACGGCGCGCCAAGGATCGCGCCGATGCCGACCTCCTCGGACGCGGCCGTGCCGACGAAGATGATGGCGATGATCGGGATCAGGGTCTCCGGGAGCGCGGTGCCCACCGCGGCCAGCACGCTCCCGACCATTCCCTCACCGAGGCCGAGCTTGTTCCCGAACCATTCGATCGCGTTCGTGAACAGCTCGGCGCCGGCGAGGATGACCGCAAAGGAGACGAGCAGCAGCACGGTGTCGAGCGCGAGATCCACCCGGATACCCTACCGAGTGCCGGGCGGCGTCGTTCGTCAGGGGTCGCGTCGCCGCGAGGGCCGCGCGTGTCACAATGGGCCGGGCATGGTCAAGGAGCTCGCACGGCCGGCGGTCTCACTGCGGCCTGGCTCCGCGCCGGACGCCGCCTGGGCATTCTTCGACGGCGAGTACGTTCCAGTCCGCGACGCCAAGATCAGCGTGCTCACGCACGCGTTCAACTACGGCACCGGCGTTTTCGAGGGGATCAGGGCGTACTGGAACCCGGTGCACGAGCAGCTCTACGGGCTCCATCTGAAGGAGCACTTCCAGCGCCTGCACCAATCCTGCCGGATCATGCGGCTGGACCTCGCGCACAGCGTGGACGAGCTCATCGAGATCACCTGCGAGGTCCTCCGGCGCTCCGGCTTCCGCGAGGACGCGTATATCCGCCCGCTCGCCTACAAGTCCGATGAGCTCATCGGCGTCCGGCTTCACGACCTGACGACGGGCTTCACCCTGTTCGCGGTGCCCTTCGGCAACTACGTCGAGATCGACCGCGGCCTTTCGGTGTGCGTCTCGTCATGGAGGCGCGTCGACGACAACGCGATCCCGGCCCGCTGCAAGATCACGGGCTCGTACGTGAACGCCGCCCTCGCGAAAACGGAGGCGCAGGAGTCGGGATTCGATGAGGCCATCGTGCTCACCCACGACGGTCACGTCTCGGAGGGCAGCGCGGCCAACCTGTACATGGTCCGCGGCGGCGTCCTCATCACTCCTCCGGCGACCGACAACATCCTCGAGGGCATCGTGCGCGCGAGCGTGATGCGGCTCGCCAGGGATGAAGGCATCCCCGTCGAGATCCGCTCGATCGACCGGACCGAGCTGTACCTCGCTGACGAGCTGTTCCTCTGCGGGACCGGCGTGCAGATGTCGTCCATCACGAGCGTCGACCGTCGGAAGGTGGGGGACGGCGAGATCGGCCCTGTCGCCCGCCGGCTCGGCGCGATCTACTTCGAAGCCGTCCGCGGCAATCTCGATCGTTACAAGGAGTGGGTGACCCCGGTCTACTAGCGCGATCCCGGGACGTCGTGACTCGCCCGCTCCCTCGCCTAGTTGCGGATGCGCAGATCCGTCGCGAGGCTTCGGAAATCGCTGCCGAGCCGGACCACGATGTCGGCGTCCGCCGCCTCGGCAGGATCCTCCACGACGCCGATGCCGAGGTGCTTCGCGAGGGCCTCCGCGGAATGGCGCGTTGCAGGATTGCGCAGGATCACCGCTGTGCGCGCTGTCGCGCCTTCGGTGACCCGTGACACCGTGAAGGACCGCGCACCGAGCCGCTCGACGACTGACCTCACGCTGGTGCCGCGGGCACCGGTAGCGCGGATCTCGACCTGTGCCGCCTCCTGCCGCACGCGCGGGTCGTAGAACAGGCTCGACACGAGCTCCGCGACCCGGGCCTTGTCGGGGATGAGGTAGTAGCCGAGCACCGACTGCTCCTCGTTCAGCTCGCAGTGATCCGCGTCTGGTGCCTCGCACGGCAGCATCACCTCGCTGCGGATCGCTCGGCCATCGATGGCGGTGCCCGTGCGCGCGAGCGGCAGCACGTTGGCCGGGTCGAAGTTCGTCTGCACGGCGGTCCCAACGCGATCGACGATCGCGGGGATCCGCCCGAGGCCGCCCTGCACAAGCCGGGCGCGGATCGCGGCAAGGAGGTCTTGCTGCCTGCGCGCACGGCTGAAGTCATTGCTGTCGTGGCGGGAACGCGCGTACCGCAGCGCGTCATCGCCGTTGAGCAGCTGCGGGCCCGCGACCATCTGCAGCCGCTCGATCCCGGCGTCCGCCGTGGGGTACTCCTCGTCCCGCAGCGGGCGCTTCACGTCCACCAGGACGCCCCCGAACGAATCGACGATCTTGGTGAATGCCGGGAAGTCTATGAGCACGAAGCTGTGGACCGGGATCCCGAGCAGCCCCTCGACGGTCCGCCGGACGAGTTCCGGCCCGCGCTGTGCGCCGCCGTACGAGTACGCCGCGTTGATCTTGTCCTGGCCGTGTCCGGGAATGGTCACGAGCGTGTCGCGCGGAATGGAGAGCATCGCGGCGGTGCTGTTCAGGGGGTCGAGCGAGAGCACGATGAGCGTGTCGGTGTTCTCGGTCTGTTCGCCGCCGTCGCGGCGGTCCACGCCGAGCAGGAGCACGTTCAACCGTTCCTTGCCCGACCAGGCAGGCGGAGGTGACTGGTCGGCGACCGTGGGTGTGAACACGACGATCGGCTCGAACACCTTCGTGGTCACCGCCGCCCAGGCGGCCGACTCGCGGTACACGGTGCCGTACCCGCCGACCAACGTGACCGTGACGACGCCGAGGATCGCGTAGTCGAGGATCCGGCGCCCCACGTGGGCACCACGCGCGAGGCCGCCGGCGAACGCGTCGGCGACCACCGCCACGTGGTAGGCGAACAGCGAGGCGACGACGAGGAGAGCCGCGAGTCCGGCGTTCCGGACGACCGTGCGCGTGAGCGGGTCCGCGACCAGGACGAGCGCGCCGACGAGCGCGATCGCGAACCCGGGGACGAGCAGCATGAACAGGCCCCGTACCCAGCGCTCCTGGTACAGCTGGCCGAGGCCCGGCAGCAACCCCGAGAGCAGCGCGGCAAACCCGGCCGAGCCGCCCCGCGCGGCGTGCCGGCGCGGGGCGGCACATCGCCGACACGAGTCCGACTGCGCGTCGTTGCCGAGGCTGCAGCTTGCGCAGTTCCATTTGCGATCGATTGCCATCGGAACGAATAGCCTACGGCCGTGGACCGCCAGCCGCCTGTCGACACGACCATCCTGCGCGGCGCGAGGGCGGTCGGGGTCGTGTGCGCCCTCGCGTTCGTCGCCCCGGTCGTGCTCTCGATCGCGTTCCCGGCGGCCTTCTTCTACGCGCCATACCACCCCGTATACGAGCGGATGATCGGCGCTGTGCTGACATCGTTCGGCCTCGGTCTGCTGCTCGCGCTCCGCGATCCGGTACGGAACGCCGGCGTGTTCGCGATCATCGGGTTGGCCACGGGTTCGCTTGCCGGGGCCAACGTGTACGCGCTGCTCATGGACGGCGCCGACCCTTTGCATTGGTGGATGCAGGTCCCGCTCCTGCTGGCCGTCGCGACCGCCCTCGTGGTCACCTACACGCGCCTACGCCGGCCGCACCCGGTCATCGTCCGCGTGGTGGTGGCGGCGGTCGCCCTTATGCCCTTCGCGCTCTTCCTCTACGACGCCGCGTACCGCTCCTTCGTGCGCTGAGTGCCAGCTGACACGTCAGCACCGCACCGGCCTGGCGACCGCGAGACGCGACCCTCGCGAGATGGGAGACCC
>JACDAF010000201.1 GCA_013695575.1 Chloroflexota bacterium
AGGGAGACTTTTGAGGCAGGGAGACTTTGAGGAGTGACTCCCCGGACGCCCTCACATGCCCGTCGGGCGCGGGCGCCGGAACGCTGCGCGGTCGCGCTCGCACGTCGCGCGCACGGAGCAGCCCTCAACGTGATCGTTCACCACGCCCATGGCCTGCATGAAGGCGTACAGCGTCGTCGGTCCGACGAAGGTCCAGCCGCGTGCCTTGAGATCGCGCGACATCTCGACGGACGCCGGCGTCGTCGCCATGTCCGATAGAGCGGCGTGGCTGACGCGCCGGGGCCGCGCCATCGGCGGAGGCTCGAACTTCCACGGATACGCCACGAGCCCGCCCTCGACGCGCAGCTCGAGCGCCCGCCGCGCGTTGTTGATGGTCGACTCGATCTTGCCACGGTGGCGGACTATCGCGGCGTCGCGCAGCAGCCGCGACACGTCGCGGGCGCCGAACCTCGCGACCGCCTCCGGGTCGAAGCCGGCGAAGGCGGTCCGGAACGCCTGGCGCTTCCGGAGGATCGTGATCCAGGAGAGGCCCGCCTGGAACCCTTCGAGGCAGAGCTTCTCGAAGAGCCGCGTCTCGCTCCGGCTCGGCCGTCCCCACTCCCTGTCGTGATAACGGCGATACAGCGGATCGTCGCCCGCCCACCCGCACCGCACGACGGCGTCGTCGCCGCGGACGAGACCCCTCAGAAGTCGCACGACGTCATGATGGCGCCGTGTATGGCCTCACGCGCGGCGAGCTCGTGACCCTGCGTCGGCTTGACAGGCCGGACAAGGTGCAGAGCTATCTCGATGGCCTCACCTACAACATCGAGAGGGACCGGGACACAGTCCGGTCGCCGCGGCGCGTCATGCGCGACCGTACGGCGCATTGCGCCGAGGGGGCGTTCCTCGCTGCCGCGGCGTTCCGCGTGCAGGGCCGCCCGCCGCTCCTCGTGGATCTCGAGGCGGTGAGGGATGACGACCACGTGCTCGCGGTGTACCGCGATCGCGGCCTGTGGGGCGCCGTCGCGACGTCGAAGTTCGCTGGGCTGCGGTATCGCGCACCCGTGTACCGGACCGTGCGCGAGCTCGTCCTCTCGTACTTCGAGCACTACTACAACTGGGACGGCGAGCGGACCCTCCGCGCGTACTCGCGGCCGGTGTCCCTCGCGCGCTTCGACCGCATCGGCTGGATGACAGCGGAAGAGGATCTCTGGCCGCTCGTCGAGCACCTGACGGCCATCAGACACACGCCGCTCATCCCGCCAGCGGCCGCGCGCCGTCTCGTGCGCTTGGACAAGCGGTCGTACGAGGCCGGCCTGCACGGAGCGCCGCCCCACTAGCCCCTAGACTGCGTGTTCGAGGACACCGCGTGTGAGGAAAGGGGAGCTGTGCTTCGTACCGTCGCGTTCGTTCCCCAGCGGCCCTGGGTGCTCCTTGCCTCCGTCTTCGCGGCGACCCTGTTCTTCGGCTTCATCGTGCAGGCCGCCGGCAGCGCCTACCTTCGCTGGACGGCGGATCCGATCGTCCTCCACTACCGGACGACGCTGTCGTATACCTCCGCCCTGGTCGGGGACGCGATCCTGCTGCCGATCCTGAACGTGGTCGTCACCAGCCAGCTGTTCGCCTGGCGCCGGCGCGCGACCGCCGGGGAAGTCTTGGCTGCGCTGCTGCTGGGTGCGGTGCTGACGGTCGGCGTGCACCTCTACCAGGCCGCGAATGCCCTCCTCAACTGGACGATGCTCGAGCCGTACTCATGGACGCCGCTCGGCTACGTCCACGCGGGCTTCATGTTCGCGGAGCTCTCGTTCGTGCTCTTCTTCTGGGGTCAGGTGGCCCGCGTGGCGCAGGACCGTCCGCGTGGGGTCCTCTCGCACCGGATCGCGATCGTGATCCTGTGCAGCCTCGTCTTCATGCGCCTGCTCCTCGGCGATTACGGGTATTTCGCCTAGGAGGGCTGCCCCTCGGCCCAGAAGAGCTTTCCCGGGTTCATGATCCCCTGCGGGTCGAGCGCGTCCTTCACCCTGCGCATGACATCGAGGGCGTCGCCGTGCTCCGCGCGCATGTAGCGCGAACGCACCGCGCCGGTCCCATGTTCGCCGGTCACGGTCCCACCGACCTCGATCGCGAGGCGGTGCAGCCGGTCGGCGAGCAGGTCGGCCCTGCGGACCTCATCCGGGTCCGACGGGTCGATCAGGATCGCCGAGTGCACGTTCCCGTCGCCGAAGTGCCCGTAGAAGAGGACGGCGATGCCGAGCTCCGCGCCGAGCTCGCGGGCGGACCGGATCGTCCGCGGGACCTCGGTGAGCGGGACGGCCAGGTCCTCGCCCGCGAAGATGCGGAACTTTCCCGGGTGGGCACGGCCGGCGGCCGCGGCCAGCCCGCCCCGTGCCGTCCAGAGGCGCTGGATGGCCTCCTCCTCCTCGGCCAGTGCCGTTGTCGACGCACGTGACCGCACCAAGCTCTCAACGTGGCGCGCCGCTGAGGCGACGTGGTCGACGGTGCCCTCCACCTCGATGAAGAGGACGGCCTCGCCGTCCGGTAGGCCGAGGTCCGGCCGGTACAGGCGGATCGCCTCGACCGCGCTCCGATCGAGCAGCTCGGCGGTGGAGGGGAGCAGTCCGGCCGCGAAGAGGTCCTCGAGCGCGAGGACCGTGTCCTCCATGCGGTCGAACGCCGCGAGCACGACGGCGCGCGCCGGCGGGCGCGGCTGCACACGCAGGCGCAGCTTCGTCGCGACGCCGAGCGTCCCCTCGGAGCCGACGAAGAGCTTCGTCAGGTCGATGCCACTCGACGACTTCAGGGCTTTCGACCGCACCCCGCCGGTCTGGATGACCGACCCGTCCGCCA
>JACDAF010000206.1 GCA_013695575.1 Chloroflexota bacterium
GACCTGGATTTCGCTGCCGCCCGGGTCCGGGGGCTCGGTGAAGGACACCCGCACCTCTGCCGGCGAGCGCTGCAGCCGGGCGTCAGAGGCGGGGTTGGAGCGCAAGTACCAGGCGTGCGCGTCCGCAGCCTGGGCCGCGAGGCCCAGGCCACAGAGCGCCAGCGCCAGGATGCTGATCGTGCGCACTAGGTCCGTCGGCGAATGAAAGGCAGGAGCAGTGCCGCCGCGGCGAGGACGGCCGAGACGATGGCGATGATGCGGACCTGCTCCGTGGTCGAGCGCTGGTCGTCGAGGGCGCGACCGAGCTCCGCCCCGCTCGGCACCTTGTCCGGGCTGCAGCGCCGTCGCCGGCCGGATCTCATCGAATCGACCGGGACCGGACTCGAAGGTCTCGTTCACGTCGAGCGTCTCGATCTTGCCCTTCACGACGAAGCGGTAGTCGCCCGCCCGGGTCGGGAGGATGTCCGCGGCGTAGGCGCCGGGGGTCCCGAACCGCGCGCGGAACGGAGCGCTGAACGGCGTGATCGAGCCACCTTGAAAGACCTCGACGGTGAGCGTCTTCTCGAGCCCTTCGACCGGCTTCGCCGGCGTGCTGCGGGTATCCGTGACACGGAAGTCGACCGCATTCATGACACCGGCGAACGCCGGCTCCCCGAGCCAGCCCACCACGACCTGATACGGACCGAGGTTCCGGCGCTCGTGTGCGGAGCCGGGCTGCGTGGCCAGCGACATGGCACCGGTGATGAGGACGAGCACGGCTGCCGTCCTGAGCGACGATCGCATGGAAGTACCCCCTGATTTTTCGCGAGAACAGCCGCGCGGTCCGCGCCGGCGTCCAGAGGACGCCAGCGGGCTACGCGCTCGCGGCGGACAGCGCGATGCCGCGTGGGGGCACGAGCGGCACGGCAGGCGACCACTGCGTGGCTGCTCTCGCAGTCAGCAGGACAGCGATGAGGCGGCGCGTTGGCCGCGGAAGCCGCGGCACGAGCGCGACGAGCAAGGCAAGTGCGAGACCGAGGTCCTGCACCGGCGCAAGCGCCGAGGTCTGGAAGAACGGCCCGGCATCCGTCACCGCCGCTGGCCCTGCCGGCATCTCCATGGCGATGGGTCCACCAGCCTGCGCGAGGGCACGGTGCAGGGCGGCCATGGCGGGCGTCAGCGGCTCGCGGCCGCCCGTCGGCTCGATGAGGAAGCCCAGACGGTACGCGGCGAGCGGCATGGCGTGTCCGAGCGGGGTGCCGACGGGCATGCGGTGGGCTGGGACGGCGATCCCAGCGCTCGCCAAGGCTGCCGATCCGGCGGCCAGGGCGAAGACGGCGATCGACAACCCACGGCCCATCTCTAGGACTGTACGACCGCGCAGCGCCGGCAGATCCCCTCAACGGCCGAGTGGGCGAGGTCCGCTCGAAAGCCGTGGCTTGTCCGGAGCCGCCTCGCGAGCCCCGTGAAAACCGACACCGGGACCTCATCTTCGGCGCCGCAGCTCCGGCACACGAGGTGGGCGTGCTGGTGCATGTCCGCCCGGTGCCAGCGCGTCACCCGGCTCCCGAGGTGCGTGTGGGTCACATAGCCGAGCTCCTCCAGCGCCTCGAGGTTTCGGTACACGGTCGAGGGATCGATCTGGCCGGCCTCTCCCCGCACGCGCTTCGCGACCTCGTCCGCGGTCACGTGATGGCGGGCGCGCTGCACGGCCTCGAGGACGAGCCGCCGCTGTACCGTGAGGCGCTTGCCCTTGGCGCGAAGATCGCTGCCGAGGTCCATATCGCAACTGTGACGCGACAGAGAACGGGTCGCAAGACCCGATGCTCGGTGTGTGCCCCTCTCACTATTGCTATGACTTGCGATAACCGACCGCGCGCGGTAGCGTCGTCGGCGATGGACGCGGCTCTCCTCGCGGTGCTGCTCGGCATGGTCGCCCTCGGCTTCCGCCACGGGTTCGACTGGGATCACATCGCGGCGATCACCGATATCACGAGCACGACCTCGGCGAGCCACGCCGACATCGACGTGCCGTTCGGCGCGCCGGTCTCCGCGACCGGGCACGGCGGCCATGTCGTCGACCACGATCACTCGCACACGTCCGCGACCGTCGGCCACACGCTGCGCGAGTCACGGTTCACGCACGAGCAGCGGCACGCGCTTGGCCTCGCGACGCTGTACGCGCTCGGACACGCGGCGATGGTCGTCGCCCTCGGCGTGGCGGCGCTGCTCTTCGCGGCGATCCTCCCCGAGTGGGTGGACCCGATCCTCGAGAAGGTCGTCGGCGTCACGCTCGTACTGCTCGGAATCTGGGTGCTGTTCTCCGTGACGCAATACCTGCGAGGCAGAGGCGACTTTCGGCTACGCAGCCGGTGGATGCTCCTCTTCGACTTCGCGCGGTACGGCTGGGGCGCGCTGCAGGCGCGCGTGCACGGCCACGAGCACCGACCCTCGCTCCACGCGTCCCAGTACGGGTGGCGCACCGCGTTCGGCGTCGGCGTGATCCACGGGATCGGGGCAGAGACCGGGTCGCAGGCCCTGCTTCTCGCCGGTGTCGCGGGCGCCAGCGGTGACCCGTCGCAGGGCGTGCTGATCCTGGCCGCCTTCACGGTCGGCCTCCTCGTCGCGAACTCGCTCGTCGCGCTCATCACGGCGACCGGATTCATCGGCGCGCAGCGCCTCCGGACGATCTACGTCGTGCTGGGCCTCGTCGCCGGCGCGCTCAGCCTCTACGTCGGCATCGTCTTCGTCCTTGGTCTCGGCACCGCGCTTCCCGATCTGCAGCAGATCCTGTTCGGCACCTAGCCCAACCCCGCGCGTCCGCCGCGGCTTTAGAGCTGCGACGGCTCGCGTGGGTCCTAAGCGGCGCGCTCGAGCCAGGCCCTCTCTCGCCTGATCCCGCTTACCCTCGTCGGGTGCGCGCGCTGCTCCTCATGTCGCTCGCGCTGGCCGCGGTGGCCTGCGGCGATCCCTACGAGAGCCGCAGTGG
>JACDAF010000027.1 GCA_013695575.1 Chloroflexota bacterium
GCAGTCGAGGCGAAGCTCGAGGCACTCGAGCGCTACGCCGAGTGTCTTCGGGAGGACCCCTCGTGCGACGCCGCCGAGGAGAGGCTGCTGGTCATGGCGGCGGAGTCGCTGGGCACCGGCCTGGAGGACCGGCACATCGCCGCGCTCGAGTCGCTGTGCGAGGTGCGACGGTCCTGGAAGGGGCACTATCTGCTCGGCGAGCTGCGGCGAAGCACCGGTGACGCGTCGGGGGCCGTCGTCGCCCTCGAGCACTCCGACGCCCTGCATCCGCTCGGTCCCGAGGCGGCGGTCCGGCTTGCGGAGCTGTATCTCGAAGCCGGAGCGGAGCGATCGGCGGCGGCCCGCCTGCGTCGGGTCCGGCGCGCGCTGGGCTCCGACGCGCCGGCGGATACGCGACTGCTGCTCGCACGCGCGCTCATTCGGATCGGCGACCGCGAAGATGCTCAGGTCGAGCTCGAGCGGATCATCGCGAGCGAAGGCCCCGGCGCTGCGGCGGCGAACGCCCGGCGGCTGCGGCTCGGGCTCGCTCACCCCGACCTGGAGCGCGTCCTCGAGCGGGCCGGGAGTCTCGCTCTGGAAGCGCCCGACGGCTCGCTCGATGCGGCCAGGACCGCGTTCGAGGACGTGCTCGCCGCGGATCCAGGCCTCTGGGAGGCGCACTTCGGTCTCGGCCTGATCGCCCGCCGCCGCGGTGATGCCGAGGGCGCGATGCTGGCCTTCCGGCGAGCGCTCGACCTCTGGCCCGCCCACCCGGACGCCACGCACGAGCTCGGCGTGACGCTGCTCATGGCGGGTTCAACCGAGGACGCCGCGCACACGCTCGACCTGGCCTCGGGCTCCAGACCCGACGACTTCGGCTATCTCGCGGACGCCGGGCTCGCGCAGCTGCGAGCCGGCCGGCTGGACGAGGCCAGACAGCGTCTCGAGCGCGCTGCGGCCATGGAGCCGACCGACCCGATCACGCGCGCCTACCTTGCGGAGCTCGAGCGCGTCGAGGCCGAGATCGGCAAAGGCCGCTGAAGCAGCTGATCGCGCGTCGGATCCTCATCATCGGCGGGGGCTTCGGCGGGCTGCATCTGGTGCGTCGGCTGGAAGGCGCCCTTCGACGCGGCGAGGCAGAGATCACGCTCGTCGATCGCAACAACTACCACCTGTTCACGCCGCTGCTGTACCAGGTCGCGACCGGTGAGCTGCCCTCGCACGCCGTCGCGTATCCGCTGCGCCGGACCACGGCGCGTGCCCGAGTGCGCTTCGTTCAGGCCGAGGTGAAGCGGCTCGATCTGGATCTGCGCGTGGCGCGCACGTCAGCCGGCGATCTCCCCTACGACCACGTGGTCATCGCCTGTGGAGCTGTCACGAACGACTTCGACATCCCTGGCGTCGGGGAGCACGCGCTCACGGTGAAGACGCTCGCCGACGCGCAGGCCGTGAAGCGGCGGATCCTGGACAGCTTCGAGCAAGCGGTGCTCGAGACCGATCCCGCTGTCCGGCGCGCGCTGCTGACGTTCATCGTGATCGGCGCGGGGCCTGTCGGCGTCGAGCTGGCGTCGTCACTCCGCGACCTCATGGACCACACCCTGCGTCCGATGTACCCCGACCTGGACCTGGGCCGGGAGACGTCGATCGTGCTCATTGACGGGTCCGAGCGCGTGCTTCCGCAGATGGACGAGCGGCTTTCGAAGATCGCCGCGCGGCGGCTCGAGCAGCAGCACATCCGCGTGGTCCTCCGCACGCTGGTGAGCGAGATCGGTCCAGGCGCCGTGTTGACCAGGAAGGGTGCGCGGTTCGCCGGCCGGACGATCGTGTGGGCAGGCGGGGTAGGGCCGAACCCGCTGCTGCAGGGTCTCGACATCCCGCGCGCGAAGGATGGGCGGCTGATCGTCGATCGGACGTTCCGCGCGGGCGACCGGATGGACGTGCTCGCCCTCGGTGATGCCGCCGCCTTCGAGCAGGAGGGCCGGCCCCTGCCCCAGCTCGCGCAGGTGGCCGTGCTCCAGGCTCCCGCTCTCGCCGGCAACCTCGTCCGTCTCCTTCGCGATGAACCCCTCGTCCCATACGAGCATCACGCGAAGGGCGATCTCATCGCGCTCGGGCGCACGTCGGCGGGCGCGCAGGTGCGCCGGCTGTTCGGCGTGCCGGTCGGCAACATCGTCGTCGGCGGTCTGCCGGCATGGACGGTGTGGCGCGTGAATTACCTGACGCAGCTCCTCGGCGTCCGCAACCGCGCGACGCTGCTGCTCGAGTGGATCCTCTCGTTCTTCTTCAGCCGTATGGCGGCCAATACGCCATAGCGCTTGGCGACGGCCGCGGGAGGCCGCCGCGGCCAACATGGAGCATGACGGCGTCAGCTGCTCAGTGAGCGGCGGCAGGCTCCTTCGCTCCTCTGGACTCGTGCTCGTCGACGACCTTCGCCGCGATGTGCGACGGGCACTCCTCGTAGTTGAGGAAGGTCGCGGTGAACACGCCCCGGCCTCCGGTCATCGATCGCAGATCGGTCGCGTAGCGGAAGATCTCCGCCATCGGCACGTGCGCTCTGATCCGCT
The DNA here is from genome assembly GCA_013695575.1 of Chloroflexota bacterium. Classification (GTDB taxonomy): domain Bacteria; phylum Chloroflexota; class Limnocylindria; order P2-11E; family P2-11E; genus JACDAF01. Next base: position 2,544 of record JACDAF010000027.1, read on the forward strand.
GATGGCCGGCTCCGGCCGCGTCCATCCCGAGGACGCGACCGCGACGCCCGTTCAGGTCCGAGAGCACGTCGCCCATCTGCTCCTCCGGGACAGTGACCTCGAGATCCATCACCGGCTCGAGGAGGTAGGGCTGCGACTCCTTGACGCAGTTCTGGAGCGCCAGCGACCCCGCGATCTTGAAGGACATCTCGCTCGAGTCCACGGTGTGGTACGACCCGTCGTACAGGGTGGCGCGGAAGTCCGAGAGCGGGTAGCCCGCGAGCACGCCTTTCAGGGCCTGCTCGCGGACGCCCTTTTCCACCGCCGGGAAGAAATTCTTCGGGACCGAGCCGCCGACGACCTTCGTGGCGAATTCGACGCCGCTGCCGGGCTGCAGCGGCTCGATGGAGAGCCACACGTCTCCGAACTGCCCGTGCCCTCCGGTCTGCTTCTTGTAGCGCCCTTGAGCTGACGCCTTGCCGCGGACGGACTCACGGTACGGGACGCGGGGCGTTCGTGTCTCCACCTGGACCCCGAACTTGTCCTTCAGGTGGTGGACCGCGACCTCGATCGCGGACTCCCCGATCGCGGAGAGGATCGTCTCGTGCGTCGCGTCGTCCCGGCGCACGTGGAGCGTCGGGTCCTCGTCGGTGAGCTTGTGCAAGGCGGTGCCGAGCTTGTCGAGGTCCGCCTTGCTCGCCGGCTCGATCGCCACGCTGAACGATGGCGGCGGGAAGTCGATCGCCGGGAGCGTGATCGGCGCATCGCGATCGCAGAGCGTGGAGTTCGTCGTTGAAGCTGTCAGCTTGGGGATCGCGCAGATGTCGCCGGCGACGACCTCGTCGACAGGCTCCTGCTCCTTCCCGCGCAGGTTGAAGATCTGGCCGACGCGCTCGACCTCAGTCTTCGCGCTGTCCAGCACGTGCGCATTCGGGCGCAGCGTGCCCGAGTACACGCGGACGTACGAGAGCTTGCCGACGAAGGGATCCGCCAGCGTCTTGAACACGAAAGCGCACAGCTTCTCCGCCGGATCCGGCCGCCTGGCCACCTCCCCGTCGCTCGCGCTACCGATGATCGCCCCTCCCTCGACGGGGGAGGGCAGCATCTCGACGATCGTCGAAAGCAGCCCGGCGAAGCCGACCCGCTTCGCGGCCGCTACCGCGACGACCGGCACGACCTTGCCCTCGCGGACGGCCGCGTGAAGGGCATCGCGGAGCTCGTCGTAGGACATCTCCTTGCCCTCGAGGTAGCGCTCCATGAGGTCGTCCCTTGTCTCGACGATCGCCTCCACGAGGACGCGCCGGTACTCCCCGATCCGCTCGCGGTCGGTGTCGGGAAGCTCCTCGATCGGATCCTTCGGTCCTCGCAGGACCGTGCCGTGGAGCAGGTCGATGGTGCCGGCCAGGCCTTGGTGCTCGCCGAGAGGGACGTGGAGCGGAACGACGCGGATCCCGTACGCCTCGCGCAGCTGCTCGAGCGTCGCGTCGAAGTCCGCGTTCTCGCGATCGAGCCGGGAGATCACAACGACCCGCGGCAGCGTGCGCACCTCAAGGTCGCGCCAGACGAGCTGTGTCCCGACTTGCACGCCGGCCGATCCGTCGACCACGACGAGCGCGGCGTCCGCGACGCGAAGGCCGGCCTTCTGGTCGCCCGCGAAATCCGCGAATCCCGGCGTATCGACGAAATTGATCTTCGTCCCGTCGTGCATCACCTGTGCGATCGTGACGTTGATCGTGATGTGGCGGCGGTGCTCCTCAGGGTCGGTGTCGAGAATGCTCGTTCCGTCATCGACCTTGCCGAGACGCGTCGTGGTGCCGATGACGTTCAGCAGCGTCTCGACGAGCGTCGTCTTCCCGGAGCCGCCGTGGCCGACGACGGCGACATTCCGAATGCGATCAGGGGTCACTGCGACCATCTGCACACTCCTTTCAGGCGAGGGAGGGCTTTGCCCGACCGAGCCGCAGGGCCCCCGGGAGCCGGCGTAGACGAAGTCGAGCCGGGACCGGGGTTAGACAGGCGAGGGAGGGCCTTGCCCCCGGGGTTCGGAAGGTGACGGATCTGGTCGATGAGCCGAGCGGCCTGCACGTCGCGGTCGATGACGACGTGAAGGAAGCCGCGCAAGGAGCGCTCGAGCTCCGTCGCGAGGGCGTCGTCGATGCGCAGCCGGGCCGCGGACAGGAAGTCGCTCACCAGCAGGAACCGCATGGACTTGAGCGCACGGACCGACAACGGCACGCCAACCTGATCGGGCGCCCGCCGGCACCCCGCGCAGATCACCCCGCCCGCCAGCGGGCTCCAGACGTTCTCGGTCTCGGGCAAAACGCCTTCGCATTGCACGCAGCGGCCGAGCTCGGGCCGGAACCCCG
>JACDAF010000031.1 GCA_013695575.1 Chloroflexota bacterium
CGCCCGGTGCCAAAGAAGAAGGCCATCGGCGTGCTCATCGGACCAAGTCTCCCGTCTCCGGCAGCGGCTCCGGCCCCTGCGCTTCATGGGGGTGCTCGGCACCCGCGTAGATCTTCAGCTTGCGCAACTGCTGGACACCCAGCGTGGTGCTCGGCAACATCCCCTTGACGGCACGGCGGATGACCTCTTCCGGCCGGCGCGAGAGCAGATCGCCCAGCGTCTCCTGGCGGAAGCCGCCGGGATAGCCGCTGTGGCGCGCGTAGACCTTTGTCTCACGCTTGTCGCGGGAAACCGAGATCTTGCCGGCGTTCAGCACGATGACGTGGTCGCCGGTGTCCATGTGCGTGGCGTAGCCGGGCTTGTGCTTGCCAGCCAGCACGCGAGCGATGCGCGAGGCGAGGCGGCCGAGGGTCTGCCCCTCGGCGTCCACCACGAACCAGTGGCGCTCGATCTCACTCGCTCTGGGGCTGTAGGTCTTGATCATCGTCATCCGTCGTCGACTTCCTTCTGCCGGTCGCCGGTCCGAACCGCACTCTCCGCAGGCTCAGGCCATGCGGTGGTGCGATCGCGCCGGCGAAGGCCCGTTCCCGCGACCGCAACGCGGCCGCCAGGTCCTCCGCGGTCGCCTCACCACGCCCGATGCGCAGCAGGGCAGCCACGATGCTTCGTACCATCTGGCGCAGGAACGCATCCCCGACCACGTCGATCGTGATCGTCTTTCCGATCCTGCGGATCCGCACCCGGTGAAGGGTCCGGATCGGTTGTCGATGCCATCCGCCGAAGGCGGAGAAATCATGTCTGCCGACCAGCAGTCGAGCTGCCGTGTCCATCGCCTCGACATCCAGCGGTCCCCTGATCCCGAGCGCGAAACGCTCGTGCAGCGGACTGCGGGTGCCGGTCCTGACGGTGTACCGATACTCCCGTTGCCGGGCGGCGTGGCGAGGCTGGAAACCAAGCTCCACGCGGACCAGTGGGCCCATGGCGATGTCCCGTGGGAGCATCGCATCCAGCGCCCGTCGGAGCTTATCCCGAGGGAGTCGTCCCTGGTACGTGAAGGCGATCACCTGCCCGCTGGCGTGGACGCCCGTGTCGGTCCGGCCCGCGCCATCGACCCGGATGCGACATCCGTCCGACAAGCGGGCGAGTGCCGATTCGAGTTCTCCCTGGACGGTCCGGCCTTCGCGCTGCAGCTGGAAGCCGCAGAACTCCGTGCCGTCGTATTCGACCCGCGCGCGGTAGCGCACGAGGCCGCCCTCTCGGGCAGCTGCTTGGCTCTTGCTCAGACGAGCTCGAGCTGGACGATGGGCGCCGCGTCCCCGGCCCGGGGGCCGAGGCGGATCACCCTTGTGAAACCGGAAGTGCGATCGCCGTAGCGAGCGGCGATCTCGTTCATCAGCTTGTCGATGACGAGCGGCTCGTTGGGCATCTCGGAGATGATCCGCCGACGCGAGGTCAGCGAACCTTCCTTGGCCAAAGTGATCATCCGCTCGACTTGACCGCGGACCTCCTTAGCCTTGGCCTCGGTGGTGCGGATCTGCTCATAACGGATGACCGCCACGATGAGGTTGCGGTAGAGCGCCTTGCGCGGTGCGGTCTTGCGACCGAGCTTGCGTCCGTCGATGCGGTGGGCCATGGCTCAGGCGTCCTCGTCCTCATCGTCATCGAACGTGCCCAGCTCTTCGCCGTCGTAGGACGCGGCGCCCTCTTCTTCCGGCGGCAGGAAGCCGCGCATCCGGAGGCGCTCCTTCATCTCGTCGAGCGACTTCTTGCCGAAGTTGCGCATCCGGAGCAGCTCCTCGTCGGGGGTCTGCAGCAGCTGGCCCACCTTCGTGATGCCGTGCCGCTTCAGCGAGTTGAAGGCGCGCTGTGGCAGGTCGAGGTCCTCGATCTGCATCTCCGCCAGGCCCGACGCCAGTGCGCCCGGCGCGGCGGCCGCGGGCGCCGCGAACGCGGCCTGCGAGCGGGTGAGCCCCTGGAACAGCGAGAACTGCTGCACGAGGATCTGCGCGCCCTGCGCGACGGCCTCGTCCGGCGGCGTCGTGCCGTCGGTCCACACCTCGACGATGAGGCGGTCGTAGTCGGTGACCTGCCCGACGCGGGTGTTCTCCACGTGGAAGTTCACGCGCTTCACCGGGCTGAAGAGCGCGTCGATCGGGATGACCCCGATCGGCAGGCCCTCGCGGCGGTCCCCCGAGGTGAAGCCCCGGCCGGTCTGGACCGTGAGCTCCATCCAGAGCGAGGCCTCGGGCTCGAGGGTCGCGATGTGCGCCTCCGGGTTCACGAGCTCGATGTCGCTCGTGGTCTGGATGTCGGCCGCGGTGACCTGGCCGGGGCCATCCTTCTCGAGCGTCAGCGTGACGGGCTCGCCGGCGAACGAGCGGAGCCGCAGGTTCTTCAGGTTGAGGACGATCTGGACGACGTCCTCCTTCACGCCGGGGACCGTCGAGAACTCGTGGGCGACGCCGCGGATGCGAGCGGCGGTCACCGCGGCACCCGGCAGCGAGCTCAACAGCACGCGCCGGAGCGAGTTGCCGAGGGTCGTGCCGTAGCCCGCCGACAGCGGCTCGCACACGAACTTGCCGTAACGGTCGTCGGCTTCATCCCCCGGCTCACTGGGGAGGCGCTCGATCTTGGGGTATTCGAGTTCGACTGACATCGTCATGGATACCTCTCCTTAGGCCGCGCGGCTACCGTGAATAGTGCTCAACGATGAGCTGGGTATCGACCTGCGCTTCGATCTGGCCGCGCTCGGGGGTACTCGTCACCGTCGCGGTGAAGGACTCGGGGTCGACCTCGAGCCAGCCCGGCCGCGCCTGGGTCTTCGCCCAGCCGACCACGTCCTTGAAGTACGTGAGGCCGCGGCTCGACTCGTGCACCGCGACGACGTCGCCCGCGCGGACCTGACGGCTGGGCGTCTTGGAGCGACGGCCGTTGACGGTGATGTGCGCATGCGTCACGAGCTGGCGCGCCTGCGCGCGCGACTTCGCGAAGCCCGCGCGGTACACCACGTTGTCGACGCGTGACTCGAGCATGACCAGCAGCTGGTCGCCCGTCGCGCCGATCTCGTGCTCGGCCCGGTCGAAGGTGCCCTTCATCTGGGCCTCCATGACGCCGTACATGCGGCGCACCTTCTGCTTCTCGCGAAGCTGGAGCGCGAAGTCGGACACCTTGCGGCGGCGCTGCTGGTGCATGCCCGGCGGCGACGAGCGCTTCTCGAAAGTGCACTTCGTGACGCACTTCTCGCCCTTCAGGTAGAGCTTCATGCCCTCGCGGCGGCACAGCCGGCAACGCGGTCCGGTGTAACGAGCCATCTGTTCTCCTACTCCCCGCGCTTCTAGACCCGGCGCCGCTTCGGCGGGCGGCAGCCGTTGTGCGGGATCGGCGTCACATCGGTGATCGCCGTGACCTCGAGACCCGCGGCCTCGAGCGCGCGGATCGCGGCCTCGCGACCGGCGCCCGGGCCGCGCACGAACACCTCGACCGTGCGCATGCCCTGCTCGATCGCCTTGCGCGCGGCGTTCTCCGCCGTGATCTGCGCCGCGTACGGCGTGCTCTTGCGCGAGCCCTTCCAGCCGGATGCTCCGGCCGAGGACCACGCGACGACCCTCCCGGTGAGGTCGGTGAGCGACACGATCGTGTTGTTGAACGAGGCCTTGATGTGCACGTGGCCGCGTGGCACGACGCGCTTGTCGCGCTTGCGGCGCGCGCGCTCGGGCTTGGCGGCCTCGCCCTCCGCGGTAGCCGCAGCCGCGGTCTTCTTCTCCTGCGCCGCCACTAGGTCTTCGCCGCCGTCTTCTTCCTGCCGGCGACCGTCTTGCGCGGGCCCTTGCGGGTGCGCGCGTTCGTGCGCGTGCGCTGGCCCTTCGTCGGCAGGCCACGGCGGTGGCGGAGCCCGCGGTAGCTGCCGATCTCCTGCAGCCGCTTGATGTTCAGCGCCACCTCGCGGCGGAGGTCACCCTCGACCGTGAAGGTCCGGTCGATGATCTCGCGGAGCTTGGAGACCTGGGCCTCGGTGAGGTCGCGCACGCGGGTCCCGCCGTCGACGCGCGCCTCGTGACACGCCCGCTTGGCGGTCGTGGGTCCGATGCCGAAGATGTAGCGGAGCGACACGTCCACACGCTTCTCGCGCGGGATGTCGACGCCGGAGATCCGTGCCATTCCGCTGACTCCTATTTCTCGCGCTCGGCCTGCGGCCTCGCCGCCCGGCTCCGCCTCGTGTGGACTCGCTCCTCGCGGCAAAGCCGCTCGTCACTCGTTCTCATGACTATCCCTGCCGCTGCTTGTGCTTCGGCTCGGAGCAGATCACGAGGATCACGCCTTCACGCCGGATGATCTTGCACTTGTCGCAGCGCTTCTTTACCGACGCCCTGACCTTCAACTTCGAAGACCGCCCCTCTTGATCCCGATTCCGTCCCTGATCTCGTTATCCGTTCTTGCGAGTTTCCAGCAGCCAGTAGCGAGCTAATAACGAACCCGTCTGGTGATGCGACCGCGCTTGAGGTCGTACGGCGACAGCTCCACCAGGACCTTGTCGCCCGGCACGACCCGGATGAAGTTCATCCGCATCTTCCCCGAGATGTGCGCCAGCACCGAGTGCCCGTTCTGGAGGTCGACCTTGAACATGGCGTTGGGGAGGGCCTCCGCGACGGTTCCCTCCACCTCGATCACGTCCTTGCTCGGGGGCTTAGAGGCCATTCACACCAGCACAAGCATCTCCGCGGCTGACGCGCCACGGGAACGAAGATTGTACGTCTTTCGACCACATCCGGGCAAGAGCGTCATGCCTGGACCAGCTTTCCCGCAGTGAGCTCCGCCCGGATGCGAGCATCGGCCTCGCCGCCGACCGCTGTCAGGACCACCGGACCCGCCTCGCCGCACCAGATCGTGTGCTCGAAGTGGGCCGACAGCGAGCCGTCCGCGGTCACCACGGTCCACCGGTCGTCGAGCACGCGGGTCTCCCCGGCCCCCGCGTTCAGCATGGGCTCGATCGCCAGGCAGAGGCCCGGCCGGATCGGCAGGCCCCGGTCGGGGAGACCGTAGTTCGGCACCTGCGGCTCCTCGTGCATGGCGCGACCGATCCCGTGGCCGACGTAGTTCCGGACGACCGAGTACCCCTGGCCCTCGGCGTACGCCTGCACCGTCGCGCCGATGTCGCCGATCCGGCCGCCGGGCGTCGCCGCGGCGATGCCGCGCCGAAGCGCCTCCTCGGTGGTCGCGATGAGGCGCAGCGCCGCCTCCGACGCGCTGCCGACCGCGACCGTGACCGCCGCGTCGGCGTGCCAGCCATCGACGATCGCGCCCGCATCGATGCCGATGATGTCGCCGTCCTTGAGCCTGCGCCTGGGCGACGGGATCCCGTGGACGATCTCCCCGTTCACCGAGGTGCAGATCGTGGCCGGGTACCCGTAGTAGCCGAGGAACGACGATGCCGCACCGTGCCGCGCGATGACGTCGCGCGCGATGCGATCGAGCTCGGCCGTGCTGGCGCCCGGCTTCGCCGCCGCGCCCGTCGCGGCGAGCATCTCGGCCACGACCTTGCCGGCCTCCCGCATCTTCGCCACCTCGGCGGCCGCCTTCAGCGTCACCACCTCAGGCCGCGGCGCCGTTCGGCGGGAACGAGCTGTCGACGTCCGTGATCGCGGCGCGCACGCGCGCGAACACCTCGTCGATCGACCCCTCGCCAGGGATGTGCCGGAGGACGCCCTGACGCTCGTAGTGCTCGACCACCGGGCGGGTCTGCTCGTCGTAGACCTCGAGCCGGCGGCCGACCACGTCCGGCGAGTCGTCGGCCCGCGCGGTCGCCACGACGGGGCCGCCGCAGCGGTCGCACACGCCCTCGCGCTTGGGCGGGCGGATGGCGAGCGAGTACATCTGCTGGCAGTCCGAGCAGGTCGCGCGGCCGCCGAGGCGCTCGAGCAGCCGCTCGCGGGGCACCTCGAAGAGGAGGACCGCCGCGAGCCGGCGGCGGCGCTCCGCGAGCAGGCCGTCGAGCGCGATGGCCTGCGCGACGGTGCGCGGGAAGCCGTCGAACACGACGCGCGTGCCGGAGCCGATCTCGCCCAGGCAGGCGCGCACCATCTTCACCGTGACCTCGTCGGGCACGTACTCGCCGCGGTCCATGAACGACTGCGCGAGCGTGCCGAGGTCGGTCTTGCGGCGCAGGTGATCGCGGAAGAGGTCGCCCGTGGCGAGCTGCACGTAGCCGCCGCTGTCGACGAGAAGCCGGGCCTGCGTTCCCTTGCCCGATCCGGGGGCGCCCATGAAGACAAGGTCGTGCCCGCTCAAGCTCGGGCCATCCGGCCCTCGCCGCGCTCAGGGCTGGTCGTCCTCGCTCCTCGCGGCAAGGCCGCTCGTCTCTCGTTCCAGCGCATCACCTGATGAAGCCTTCGTAGCTCCGCATCATGAGCTGCGCCTCGAGCTGCTTCATCGTCTCGACCACCACACCGACGACGATGAGGATGCTCGTCCCGCCGAGCCGCAGCGTCTGCACGCCGGTGAGGTCGCCCACGAGCGTCGGCATCACCGCCACGATCCCGAGGAACAGCGCGCCCGCGATGGTGATCCGCGTGACGACCCGCCCGAGGAACTCGGCCGTCGGCCGGCCCGGCCGGATGCCCGGGATGAAGCCGCCGTAGCGCTTGATGTTGTCGGCCACGTCGTTCGGCACGAACGTGAACGCCGTGTAGAAGAACGTGAAGAGGACGACCAGGATGAAGTAGAGCGAGTTGTACAGGAACGGGTTCTGGAACGCCGCGACGGTGCCGGTGGAGAGGTCGCGGAGCCAGGTCGTCTCGCTGTTGGTGAAGTACTGCGCGATCTGGCTCGGCAGCAGCAGGATCGAGATCGCGAAGATGATCGGGATCACGCCGGCGCTGTTCACGCGCAGCGGGATGTGCGTCGAGCCGCCGGAGTACATCTTGGTGCCGCGCACGCGCTTGGCGTACTGCACCGGGATCCGCCGCTGACCCTCCTGGATGAAGATGATCGCGGCGATGACGCCCACGCCGATGACGGCGTAGAGGAGCAGGGTCAGGAAGTTCGTCTGCACGTCGAGGGTCTGCTGCAGCGTCTGCGGCAGCCGGCCGACGATGCCCGCGAAGATGATCACGCTGATGCCGTTGCCGATGCCCTTCTCGCTGATGAGCTCGCCGAGCCACATCAGCACGAGGGTGCCCGCGGTGAACGTCGCGAGGATCGAGATCGTCGCGCTCCAGTTCTGCGGCCCGAACTCGGGCAGCACGCCGGAGCGCTGCATGAACACCGCGACGCCGATGCCCTGCAGCAGCGAGAGCGGGACGGTGAGGATGCGGGTGTACTGGTTGATCTTGTTTCGCCCGTACTCGCCCTCCTTGGAGAGGCGCTCGAGCGCGGGGATCGTCTGGTTGAGGAGCGTCATGATGATCGAGGCGTTGATGTAGGGGTTCACACCGAGCGCGACGATGGAGAGCCGCGCGAGACCGCCGCCCGAGAAGAGGTCGAGCAGGCTCAGGAGCGCGTTGTCGTTGAGCACCGCCGTGAGTCGCGCGTGATCGACGCCGGGCAGCGGGACGTGCGCGAGGAACCGGAACACCACGAGCATCCCGAGGGTGAACAGCAGCTTGTTGCGGAGGTCCGGCGCTCGGAAGCTGTCTCGGAAGGTCTCGATCGCCTTCACTGGCTACTTCGCCCCTGCACGGCGGTTCGCAGCCTCGCCGGGCTTCGCCGCTCTCTCCAGGAGCACGACCGACCCGCCGGCGGCCTCGATCTTCGCCCGCGCGGTCGCCGAGGCGGCGTGCGCGTGGACCTCGAAGGGCCCCGTCGGCTCGCCGTCGCCGAGCACCTTGAGGCGCGCGCCCGGGTTCACCAGGCCCTTGGCTTCCAGCGTCGCGGGCGTGACCTTGCCGTCCTGGGCGTAGGCCTCGAGCTGCGAGACGTTGAACGCCACGTAGGGCACGCGCGCGCGGTTCTTGAAGCCGCGCAGCTTCGGCAGCCGCATGTGGATCGGCATCTGGCCACCCTCGAACCAGCCCGGCAGACCCGGGCCGCTCCGCGCGAGCTGGCCCTTGGTGCCCTTGCCGGCGGTCGTGCCCTGGCCGGCCGAGGTGCCGCGTCCCACGCGGCGGCGCGGCTTGCGCGAGCCTGGATTCGGTCCCACGAGGTGCGGCTTCATCGCGTCTCCTCCGCCTTGCGGCCGGCTGTCGACTCGGTGACCTCGACGAGGTGCGCGACCCGGCGGATCATCCCGCGGACGGTCGCTGAGTCGGCGTGCGCGGCCTCCGCGCCGGGCCGGCCGAGGCCGAGCGCGCTGAGCGTGCCCTTCGCGGCGGCCTTCTCGCCGATGGCGCTCTTGCGCTGGCGGATCCGGAGCGTGCTCATGCTGGGGCGGCCTCTTCGTCGGTCTCGAGGACCGGCGCCTTCGTGCGCGGGCCGATGCGCACACCGCGCATCTCGGCGACGGTCTCCCGCGAGCGCAGCTCCGAGAGCGCCTTCATCGTCGCCCACACCACGTTCACCGGGTTGGACGAGCCGAGCGACTTCGAGAGGATGTCGTGGATACCGGCGGACTCGACGACCGCTCGCACGGAGCCGCCGGCGATGACGCCGGTGCCCTTGGAGGCCGGACGCAGGAGGACCTTGGCGGCGCCGAAGTTCGCGGTCACCGGGTGCGGGATCGAGCGCGCGACGAGCGGCACGAGCATGACGTGCTTCTTCGCGTCCTCGACTCCCTTCTTGATCGCCTCGGGCACCTCGTCCGCCTTGCCGAGCCCCGCGCCGACATGGCCGCGGCCGTCACCGACCACCACGATCGCCGAGAAGCTGAAGCGGCGGCCGCCCTTGACGACCTTGGAGACGCGGTTGATCTGCACCACGCGCTCCGTGAGCTCGAGACGGTTCGAATCGATTCGTGCCACTAGAAGACAAGCCCTCCCTTGCGTGCCGCGTCGGCGAGCGCCTTCACGCGCCCGTGGTACCGGTAGCCGGCCCGGTCGAAGACGACCTCCTCGATGCCGGCAGCCCTTGCGCGCTCGGCCAGCTGTGTGCCGACGGCCGTGGCACGCTCGCTCTTCTTCCCGCTGCCGTCGGCGTCGGACGCGGCCACCACCGTCCTGCCGTTCCGGTCGTCGATCAGCTGCGCGTAGATGTGCGCGAGCGAGCGGAACACCACCAGGCGTGGCCGCTCTGGCGTGCCCGCGATCTTGTTGCGGACGCGCGCGTGGCGCGCGATACGGTGCGCGGTCCTGGTCGTCTGTGCCATCCCGTCCCCCTAGGCCTTCGCGCCGACCTTGCCGGCCTTGCCGGCCTTGCGGCGGATGTATTCGCCCGCGTACTTCACGCCCTTCGCCTTGTACGGATCCGGGACACGCAGCGCGCGGATCTTCGCGGCCACCTCGCCGACCGCTTCCTTGTCCACGCCGGAGACCTTGAGCCTCAGCGGCGTCTCGAGCGAGAACGTGATGCCGGCCGGCGGGTCGATCTCCACCGGGTGCGAGAACCCGAGCGACAGGTTGAGCTTCTTCCCCGAGAGCGCCGCGCGATAGCCCGTCCCGCTGATCTCGAGGTTCTTGTCGTAGCCGGTGGTGACGCCCGTGACCATGTTCGCGAGGAGCGAGCGGGAGAGCCCGTGCATCGCGCGGGCGGTCTGCGACTCGTTCGCGCGCGTCACGGCGATCGACCCGTCCGACCGCTCGAACGTGACGAGGTCGTGGAACGTGCGGCGCAGCTCCCCTTTCGGTCCCTTCACGTTGATCGTGTTCCCGTCGATCGTCACGTCGACCCCACCGGGGATCGCGATGGGCATCTTGCCGATGCGACTCATGCGATCACCACACGTATGCCAGGACCTCGCCACCGAGGCCCTTCTTTTCGGCGTCGCGGCCGGTCATGAGGCCGCTCGACGTGGACACGATCACGATGCCGAGTCCACCGAGGACCCGCGGCATCTCGGTCTTGCGCGCGTAGACGCGCAGGCCGGGCTTGCTGATGCGGCGGATCCCCGACATCGCGGGCACCTTGCCGCCGATGTACTTCATCTTGACGGCGAGCTCGCCGTTCGCCTGGTCGAAGCCCCCGATGAAGCCCTGGGTCTTCAGGATCTTCGCGATCTCGACCTTCATGCGCGACGACGGCATCGTCACCGTCTCGTGGCGCGCGCCGACGCCGTTGCGGATCCGCGTCAGCATGTCGGCAACGGGGTCGCTCACGTTGATGCCACGCCGGCGCTTCGGCTTCGGGGGCGCCTTCAGGCGCCCGGCGGGCGCCGCGGCCCGGTCGCCGCGCGGCGCCTCGGCCACGGTCGTGCTCGGGTCCTTCACGGGCCTCGCGGTCGTCACGTCATCCATGCCCATACCCATCACCAGCTCGACTTCGTCACGCCGGGCAGCTCGCCCATGAGCGCGCGCTCGCGGAAGCAGATGCGGCAGAGGCCGAAGCGCCGCATGTACGAGCGGGCGCGGCCGCAGATCTGGCAGCGGCTGTAGCCCTGCACCTTGTGCTTCGGCGCGCGCTGCGACTTCAGGACCAGGCTCTTCTTTGCCATAACTCCCCCTACTCCTCGCGCTCGGCCTACCGGGCCTCTGCTGTCTGGCGGAACGGCATCCCGAGCGAGCGCAGCAGCGCGCGCCCCTCTTCGTCGGTCTTCGCGGTCGTCACGATCGTCACCTCGAGTCCGCGCAGCCGGTCGATCTTGTCGTAGTCGATCTCCGGGAACACCAGCTGCTCCTTCAGGCCGAGCGTGTAGTTGCCGCGGCCGTCGAACGAGCGCTCCGGGATCCCCTGAAAGTCACGGATGCGCGGCAGCGCGACGGTGACGAGCTTCTCCAGGAAGTGCCACATGCGCTCCCCGCGGAGCGTGACCTTGAGCCCGATCGGCATGCCGACGCGGAGCCGGAAGTTCGAGATGGCCTTCCGCGACTTCGTCACGATGGGCTTCTGGCCGGTGATCGTGGCGAGGTCCCCCGCGGCGGCGTCCATGGCCTTGTTGTTGCCGATGGCCTCACCCATCCCGATGTTGACCACGATCTTCTCGACGCGCGGGATCTCCAGGGCGTTCGCGTACGAGAACGTCTTGCGGAGCTCGTCGCGGATCGGGCCCTCGTAGCGCTCCTTCAGCGCCGACTGGATCGGCATCATTCCTGCCCCTCGCGCTCGGCCTTCGGCCTCGCCGCGTCGCTTCGCTTGATCTGTACTGTCGCTTCGCGACGCAGGGGCCCCTGCCCCTGCTCGCGGCGAAGCCGCTCGTCACTCGTTCTCATTCCTTCTCCGACACGATCGCCTGATCGCAGCTCTTGCAGTAGCGCTCCTTGGTGTCCTCGTCGGCGCGGTTGCCGACGCGCGTGGGCTTGCCGCAGTGGGGGCACACGAGCATGACCTTGCCGACGGCCAGCGGACCCGGCTGCTCGATGATCCCGCCCTTGATGTTCCGCTGCGGGTTCGCCTTGGTGTGGCGCTTGCGGATGTTCACCCCGCCGACGACCACCGCGGCGGCATCGACATGCACCTCCTGCACGGTGCCGCGCTTGCCGCGGTCCTTGCCGGTGATGACCATGACCTCGTCGCCCTTCCGGATCTTGAGACGCGTTGCCATCACAGCACCTCCGGAGCGAGCGAGACGATCTTCATGAAGTTGCGCTCGCGCAGCTCCCGCGCGACCGGCCCGAAGATGCGCGTGCCGCGCGGCTGGTTCTGCGGGTTCAGCAGCACCGCGGCGTTGTCGTCGAAGCGGATCTGCGACCCGTCGGCGCGCCGATACTCCTTGGTCTGGCGGACGACGACCGCCCGCACGACCTCACCCTTCTTCACGCCCGAGTTCGGGATGGCGTTCTTCACCGTGGCGATGAACACGTCACCGATCTCGGCGCTCGTCCCAGTGGACGAGCCGAGCACCCGGATCACCGAGAGCTCGCGTGCCCCGCTGTTATCCGCGCAGCGGACGCGGGTGTACGGACGGATCACTGCGGCTTCGTCTCCGTGTCGCCTTCCGGCGGCACATCCCCGGCCTGCGGCGTCTCCTCCGCGCTTTCGGGCTTGGTCACGGTCAGCAGCTCGGTCACACCCTCTTGCTCCTCGAGCTGCTTCTCGACGTCGGTGACGCGCGGCGCGGCTGCGCCCGCCTCACCGGCGCGCGAGAGGACCTCGAGCACCCGCCAGCGCTTCGTCGCGCTGTACGGGCGGCTCTCCTGGATGCGCACGAGGTCGCCCGCCAGCACCTCGCCGTTCTCGGTATGCGCCGCGTAGCGCGTGCCGACGCGGAGCGCCTTGCGGTACAGCGGGTGCTGGCGCATGCGCTCGACCTCGACGATGACCGTCTTCTGGGACTTCGCCGAGACGACCATGCCGACCTTCGTGCGGCGGCGGGTCGTCGGCGCCGTGCTCGCGGTGGTGGCCGGGGCGGCGGCCTTGCGGCGCACCGTCGTGCGCTTCGAGATCGTCTTGCGGATCGCGGCGGGAGCGACCGTCTTCGTCGCGGCTGCCGGAGCGGCCGCGCGGGTCACCCTCTTGCGCGTGCCGCCCGCGGCCGCGGCCTTTCGTTCAGCCGCGGGCGCCTTGGCGACCGCACCCTTCGGCTCGGCGGACTCGGCCTTCCGCGCCGTCGTCTTCCTGGCGGCCGTGGTCTTCGTCGTGGTCTTCTTTTCAGCCATTCGAGGCCGCCCGCTCCTGCATCACCGTGAGCGCACGGGCGATGCGGCGCCGTGCCGCCGGCATCTGCCGGTAGTTCTTCAGCTGGCGCGTGGCGAGCTGGAACCTCACGTTGAACAGCTCGTCCTTCGCCGTCTTGAGCTCATCGGCGAGCTCCGTGTCAGACAGTCGCCGCATGTCCTTCAACTGCACCCTGTTCACCTGCTCCATCTCCCGGCTTCGCCGGGGAGACCTGCTCGTCGCCGGCGGATTCGTTCCCGGCGGCCAGGGCGCTGGTCGCTCCCTCGTCATCCCGAGCCAGGAACTTCACCTTGATCGGCAGCTTGTGCGAGGCGAGACGCATCGCCTCCTTGGCCAGTCCGCGGTCCACGCCCGAGAGCTCGAAGAGGACCCGGCCGGGGCGCACGACGGCGACCCAGTGGTCGGGCGCGCCCTTTCCGGATCCCATCCGGACCTCGGCGGGCTTCTTCGTGACCGGCTTGTCCGGGAACACCCGGATCCAGACCTTGCCACCGCGCTTCAGGTGGTGGACGATCGCGCGCCGGGCGGCCTCGATCTGCCGCGCCGTCATGTGACACGGCTCCTGCGCCTGCAGGCCGAACTCGCCAAAGGCAAGCGTCGCGCCCGAGCGCGCCGCACCCCGCATGCGGCCACGCTGGAACTTGCGGAACTTGAGCCGCTTCGGCTGCAGCACGCTACGCCCCTCCCGCCGGTCGCGGTGTGGGCAGCGGGGGCGTCGCCGACGGGACGATGCCCGGGCCCGCCGGAGCGGCGGTGACCGCCGGACGCGGCGCGGCGGACGGCGCGTTCGCGGCAACCTGCCGCGGTGCGGGCTCGATGTCGCCGCGGTAGACCCAGGCCTTCACGCCGATCGTGCCCCAGGTGGTCTTCGCGATCGCGCGCCCGAACTCGATGTCCGCGCGGAGCGTGTGCAGGGGCACGCGGCCCTCGCGCTCCCACTCGCGGCGTGACATCTCGGCGCCGCCCAGGCGTCCGGCGACCATCAGTCGGACGCCCTTGGCGCCCGACTTCATCGAGCGCTGGACCGTCTGCTTCAGGACCTTGCGGAACGAGACGCGGCGCTCGAGCTGCTGCGCGACGTTCTCGGCGATGAGCTGCGCGTCCACCTCGGGGTAGCGGATCTCGAAGATGTTCACCTTCACCGACTTGCCGGTGGTCTTGCCGAGCACCTGGCGGAGCTCCTCGACCTTCGCGCCACCCTTGCCGATGACGACGCCCGGCTTCGCGGTGTTGATGGTCACCGTCACCTGGTTCGTGGAGCGCTCGATGTCGATGCGCGAGATCGCGGCATCCCGCAGGCGGCCGCGGATGGCCTTGCGGATCGTGATGTCCTCGCGCAGCAGGCCGCGGTAGTTCTTCGACCCCGCATACCACTTCGCGTTCCATGTCTTGGTGAAGCCGAGCCGGAAACCGCCCGGGTGTGTCTTCTGTCCCATCTAGCGAGCCTTCCTTCCCGACGCCTGGGGGACGCTCGACGGACGCCCCGACGCCTGGGGAGCCCTCTGCCGGTCGCGACGCCCTTCGATCGTCGTCTCGTCCACGACGATCGTGATGTGCGCGGTGCGGTGCAGCTTCGTGTCGCGGCGCCCGCGGCCACGCATCCACACCCGCTTCATTCGCGGACCCTCGTCCGCCAGCGCGCGCTTCACGTACATGTCACCGAGGTCCAGGTTGAAGTTGTTCTCGGCGTTCGCGGCGGCCGATCGCAGGACGCGGCTGATCATCGGCGCCGAGCCCTTTTGCAGGTGCTGCAGCAGCGAGAGCGCCTCCTCGACCGACTTCCCCTTGATGAGGTCGACGACGAGGCGCGCCTTGCGCGGCGACACCCGCTGGTACTTCGCGACGGCGCGGACCTCCATCTAGGCGCCCGCCTTCACGGTCGTCGAGCGCTCGACGGCGACGGCCCTCGAGTGCCCGCGGAAGTTCCGCGTCGGCGAGAACTCACCGAGCTTGTGGCCGACCATGTTCTCGGTGATGAAGACCGGCACGTGACGCCGGCCGTCGTGCACCGCGATGGTGTGGCCGACCATGCCCGGCAGGATCGTCGAGGCCCGCGACCAGGTCTTCACGACCTTCTTGTCGTTGCGCTGGTTCAGGGCGTCGATCTTCTTGACCAGCGAGGGGTGCACGTAGGGACCCTTCTTCGTGGAGCGACTCATCGGCTCGGCCTCCGGCGCATCACTTCTTCCTCTTCTTCTGGGGCTTGATGACCCAGCGATCGGTCGTCGGGTTGTTGCGCGTCTTGAGCCCCATCGCGGGCTTGCCCCAGGGCGTCTGGGCCATGCCGCCCACCGGCGACTTCGCCTCGCCGCCGCCGTGCGGGTGGTCGCGCGGCGACATCACGACGCCGCGCACCTTCGGGCGGAGGCCCATCCGGCGCTTGTGGCCGGCGCCGCCGACCTTCTGGTTCTCGTGGTCGAGGTTGCCGATCTGGCCGACCGTCGCGCGGCAGCGCACGTGCACGATGCGGATCTGCCCCGAGGGAAGCCGGATCTGCGCGTACTCGCCTTCCTTCGCGACGAGCTGCGCCACGCCGCCCGCCGACCGCACCATCTGCGCGCCGCGGCCGGGCTGCAGCTCGACGCAGTGGATCTGCGTGCCGGTCGGGATGTGCTCGATCGCGAGGCAGTTGCCGAGCCGAGCCTCCGCGTCCGGACCGGAGAGCACCGTGTCGCCGACCTTCAGGTCCAGCGGCGCGATGATGTAGCGCTTCTCGCCGTCCTTGTAGTTGAGGAGGGCGAGGCGCGCCGAGCGGTTCGGGTCGTACTCGATCGCGGCGACCGTCGCCGGGATGCCGTCCTTGGTCCGCTTGAAGTCGATCATCCGGTAGCGCCGACCCTCGCCGCCGCCGCGGTGGCGCGCGGTGACGCGGCCCTGCGCGTTGCGGCCGCCCGACCGCTGCTTCGACTCGGTGAGCGCGCGCTCGGGCTTCTTGCCCTTGGTGAGCTCCTCGAACGACGCCGACTGGCGGAACCGGCGGACCGGGGTGATCGACTTGTACTTCTTGAGCGGCATTCTCTTTAGACCCCCTCCACGAAGTAGCGCTCGATCTTCTGGCCCTCGGCGAGCGTCACGATCGCCTTCTTCCAGTCCGGCTTCTTCGCGAGGCGGCGGCCGTAGCGGCGTGTCTTGCCCTTGACGATCATCACGTGCACGTCGACGACGTCCACGTTGAAGCCCTCGGCGACCGCTTCGGCGATCTCGAGCTTGTTCGCCTCACGGGCGACCTCGAACGTGTAGCGGCCGTTGTTCGTGCCGGCCATCGACTTCTCGGTGATGATCGGGCGCTTCAGCACGACGGTGCCCTTCATGACCGCTCTCCGTCCGAAGTGGCTGCGCGCGCGCCTGCGCGCGCGGCGAGCGTGTCGAGCGTGCCGCGCGAGACCAGGATCGTCTCGCCGCGGAGCAGGTCGGTGAGGCGGAGCGTGCCCGTCGAACGGACCTCGACCCGCGCGAGATTCGCGAACGCCCGGCCCGCCATGTCGGTCATGTCGTCCGCGACGACGATCGTGCGGCCGGTGTCGCCGATGCCGTCGAGCC
This sequence comes from Chloroflexota bacterium, assembly GCA_013695575.1. Taxonomy (GTDB): domain Bacteria; phylum Chloroflexota; class Limnocylindria; order P2-11E; family P2-11E; genus JACDAF01. The sequence goes on from JACDAF010000031.1 coordinate 16,177, forward strand.
ACTCGCGCATCGCGCTCGTCTTGATCCAGGCATCGGGCGTCCGGCCATTCGGGAGCGCGTCGAACACGAGCACCCGCCCCCGGGCCGCCTGATCGGCGAACGCTTCGGCGAACGCGGACTTGCGCATCTTCTCGGGGAGGCGCTGCCAGTAGGTGCGGCCGTTCGGGCCGAACACGACCCCACCGTGCCGCCAGATCGGCGAGCGGATGGAGCCGGCCCGGGCGCGGCCGGTGCCTTTCTGGCGCCAGGGCTTCGCGCCGCCGCCGCGCACCTGCGCGCGGGTCTTCGTGCTGGCGGTGCCCTGGCGCGCGTTCGCGCGCGCGGCGTTGAACGCCTGGAAGAGCACGCCTACCCCGCGGTCCGTCGTGGTGAGCGCCAGGGGGAGCGCGATCGTCTCGCCCGACGAGCCCGACGCGCCGATCAGCGCGGCGTGCCCCGCGGGCACCTCTGGCAGCGGGCGAACCTCGCGGACGCGCTTCGGCTGCGGTGCGGCCGGCTTCTCCCCGCGCTCGGCGCGGGCCGGGCGCGGCGTGATGGTCCGCGTGAGCGGGCGTGCCACGGCTCGCTTGGCGGCCGGCTTCGCCGCCGGCTTCGCCTTCTTGCGAGGCGAAGCCTCCGTCGCGCGGCGGAGCGTTGCGGCGTGCTCGGACGCTTCGGTGCGTTTCGTCTTTGCGCGCGTGCCCGAGCCCCCGCCCGTGACGCCAGCGACGGACGGCTTCGCCGGGCTCCTGGTCTTCGCGGTCGTCGCCGCGGTGGTCTTCTTCGTCGTCGTCTTCTTCTCAGCCATCTAGGCCTTCCTGACCATGACCAGACCGTTCCGGCCGCCGGGCACGGCGCCCGAGACCACCAGCAAGGACCGGTCGGGGTCGCTCTTCAGGACCTCGAGGTTCCTCACCGTCACGCGGTCGGCGCCCTGGCGCGCGGCCATGCGCAGGCCCTTCAGCACGCGACCGGGCGTCGTGCCTGAGCCCACCGAGCCTTGGCGGCGCAGGTGATCGGACCCGTGCGACTTCGGGCCGCGCGAGAAGTGGTGCAGGTGCACCGGCCCCTGGAAGCCCTTGCCCTTGGACGTGCCGACGACCGTCACCTTGTCGCCCGGCTGAAAGCGCTCGACGCCGATGCGCTGCCCGGCCTCGAAGCCGTCGACGTCGTCGACGCGGATCTCGCGCAGGTGCTTGAGCGCGCCGTTGTCCTTGAGGTGCCCGAGCTCGGCCCGGGAGAGCTTCTTCTTGTTCACCGCGCCGAAGCCGAGCTGGACCGCCGTGTAGCCGTCGCGCTCCTTGGTGCGGACCTGGGTGATGACGTTGGACTCCGCGACGATCACCGTCGCGCCGACGACCGACCCGTCGGGCCGGAAGTGCTGGAGCATGCCGGCCTTGCGGCCGAGGATGAGCGGCTTGGCCCATTCCGGACCATCGCTGGTCTCGTTGTGCTCTTGTGTCTCTTCGGCCATTTCCCGCCTCGCTCCGTTAGAGCTTGATCTCGATGTCGACGCCCGCCGGCAGGTTCAGCCGCATGAGCGCGTCGACGGTCTTCTGCGATGGGTCGTTGATGTCGATGAGCCGCTTGTGCGTCCGGATCTCGAACTGCTCGCGCGAGTCCTTGTAGATGAACGGGCTCTTGATGACCGTGAACTTCTCGATGCGCGTCGGCAGCGGCACCGGACCCGTGACCGTCGACCCGGTCCGCTGCGCCGTCTCGACGATCTGCGCCGCGGACTGGTCGATGAGCTTGTGGTCGTAGGCCTTGAGGCGGATCCGGATGCGCTGCTTTGCCATG
>JACDAF010000241.1 GCA_013695575.1 Chloroflexota bacterium
GTCGGGGTGGCGGGATTCGAACCCGCGGCTTCCGCCTCCCAAAGGCGGCGCGCTACCGGGCTGCGCCACACCCCGTGCTGATCATTCTCGCAGCAGCTCGATGCCGCGATCAGTCCCTTCACGCCGAGCTCGAATCGACTCGTTCGAGCTCGCACCGCAGGGTAGGGGGTCGAGGATCCAGCGCCTACGCTGTGGAGCAGCCACCGTGGTGAGGCGTCCCGACGCTGGCTGGGAAAGAGGAACGGGATGTTCGCGGCCTGGGGTCACATGGTGTATCGGCGGCGCTGGCTGACGCTCGTCGTCTCCGGCGTCTTCCTGGCGCTCTCGGTCGTCGCGCTGCTGCAGGGCGGCGACCTGACCAGCGGCGGCATCATCCAGAAGTCGGAATCCGGCCGTGCGTTGAAGCTCCTGGGGGACGAGCTGCCGCGGGCCAGCGGCTCCTCCTTCAGTGTCATCTTCGCGAGCGACACGCTCCGTGTCGCCGATCCCGCCTTCCGCAGCGAGCTCGACGCCGCGCTCGCCGATGTCTCCCGCGATCCGCGGGTCTTGAACGTGCGCACGCCATACGAGACGACACCAGCTGTGCCGAACCTCGTTTCGAGCGATGGGCGAAAGGCTCTCGCTGTGATCGCGCTGAAGGACGACATCGCGGGGTCCGGCAAGTACTACGACGAGCTTCGCGCGCGGATCCACTCGGAGACGCTGTCCATCACGGCGACAGGCACTCTTGCGATCACGCAGGACTTCAACCACACCCTCGAGGCGGACCTCCAGCGCGCCGAGATCGTCTCCCTGCCGCTCGCGCTCCTGCTCCTCGTGCTGGTGTTCGGTACCGTCGTCGCGGCGCTTATCCCGCTCGGGGTCGGCATCCTCGCGGTGGTCGGGGGCATCGCGGGGACGATGCTGCTGACGCGCGTGACGGACGTGTCGCAGTACGCGCTGAATATCGTCACGCTCATCGGGCTCGGCGTCGCGATCGACTACTCGCTGTTCATCGTCAACCGGTTCCGCGAGGAGCTGCGCCGCGGCGCGACCGTGGATCTCGCGCTGCAGACGGCGATGTCGACGGCGGGCCGGGCGATCACGTTCTCCGGCATCACTGTCGCGATCGGCCTCTCCGGGATGCTCTTCTACCAGGGCACGTTCCTCTCGTCGATGGGACTCGCCGGCTCGATCGTGGTCGCGCTCGCCGTCCTGTACGGGCTGACGTTCCTTCCCGCGCTGCTCGCGGTGCTCGGTCCCCGTGTCGATGCGTGGCGTCTTCCCCTGCCGAAGGGGCGGGGCGGACCCGGAATGTGGCATTCGATCGCCACCGCGGTCATGAAGCGGCCGATCGCCGTGCTCGTTCCGGTGTTGCTGCTCATCGCGGTGACCGCGGCGCCCTTCCTTGGCATCCGCATGGCGAACGGCGACGTGACGATGCTTCCGCCGTCCGTGGAGTCGCGGCGCGGGTACGACACGCTCGTCCGCGAATTCCCGGGGCAGGACAAGAACCAGCTGAGCGTGGTCGTGCGCTACGCGGAGGGACTTGCGCTCTCTCGTGACCGCATCGCCGACCTCGTCGCCCTGGTCAGCCGCGTCGAGGCGCTGCCGGACGTGCTGCGCGTCGAGAGCCTCTTCAACGTCGATCCCCAGCTCACCGGAGGCCGTGCTCTGGGCGCCGCGGAGTACCAGGCGATGTACACCGGGCCGCGCGAGGCGTTGCCGCCGGCCCTCCAGCGATCGCTGCAGCAGACCACCAGCGAGCGGGTGGTGGTGTTCTCGGTCCTCACCGCCCGGGAGAAGTCGAGCCTCGAGGCGCAGGCCCTCGTGAAGGCGATCCGCGACGAGCCGGATCCACGGGGCTCCGAGCTCCTGGTCACCGGCCTCACCGCGTTCGACATCGACGTCGTCGCGTTCATCCTCGATCGCACCCCGATCGCGGTCGCCTGGATCGTGGTCGCGACGTACGTCGTGCTGTTCCTGCTCCTCGGCTCGGTCGTGCTGCCGCTGAAGGCCGTCGTGATGAATCTGCTGTCGATCGCAACCTCGTTCGGCGCGATGGTCTGGGTCTTCCAGCAAGGGAACCTCGCGCAGTATCTCGGCGGATTCACGCCCGCACCGCTCGACCCGACGCTGCCCGTGATCATGTTCTGCATCATCTTCGGGCTCTCGATGGACTACGAGGTCCTGCTGCTGAGCCGTATCCAGGAGGAGTACCTGCGAACGCGCGACAACCGCCGTGCGGTCGCCGAAGGGCTCGAGCGAAGCGGCCGCCTCATCACTGGCGCAGCCGGGATCATGTTCGTCGTCTTCGGGGCGTTCGCGCTCGCGGACGTCCTGATCATCAAGGCCATCGGCCTCGGGTTGGCACTCGCCGTGGCGATCGACGCGACCCTCGTGCGCGCGCTGGTCGTGCCGGCGACGATGCGCCTCCTGGGCGATCTCAACTGGTGGGCGCCGCCGCCGCTCGCACGGCTCTACCAGCGGCTCGGACTCGGCGAAGCGGGGTCAAGCCGGCCCGAACGCCTCGCGGGATCGGAGGCAGACTAAGCCGCCGTTCCGCCGTTGGTCGACCTGATGCGGCGCGCGCGCTGAGCTGGCGCGTGGGCAGCTACTGGCTCAGCGGATTCACATACGCGCCGCGACGAAGGACCTCCCAGTGCACGTGCGGGCCGGTCGCCAAACCGCTCATGCCGACCGTGGCGATCTCCTGCCCGCGCCGGACGGTGTCGCCCACGCTCACCACCGTCGCTGCGGCGTGATAGACGCACGACTCGAGTCCGTCGGCGTGCTCCGTGCAGACCGCGATACCGCCGAAGGTCGTCCAGCCTTCGAAGGTCACGACGCCGTCGGCAGGTGCCCAGATCGGTGTCCCGCCCGGCGCCGCGATGTCGACGCCGGTGTGGCCGCTCCAGATGAGCTGCGTGATCCGGCCGGAGGCCGGCCACAGCAGGCTTGGGGAGCTCATGACGGGCTCGGTGTTGGAGAGCGCCGCGAGCCGCGCGGCCGTGGCCGCGTCCAGCCGTGCCTCGGCATCGAGCGCTGGCCGTAGCGCGCTGAGTCGCGCCGTCGTGAGCGGGATCAGCACCGTGCGTCCCTGGGCCAAACCCCAACGGTCCGCCAGGACCGGCGCGAGCTCCTCCTCGCGGAGGCTCAGCCGCGCGGCCAGGACCCGCGCAGTGAGGCCCCGTTCGAGCACGGTGTAGAGGAGCCCGTCGGAGGACGGGATATAAAGGCCCTCGCCGGCGACGAGATCCGCGCCGGGCTCGAGCGAGTTGTTCGCGGCGATCGTCGCCGCGGCGATGCCGAAACGACGGGCCAGCGCATCGAGGGTGTCGCCGGGCGCAACGACGTGGATGCGGTATCGGATCCGGGGCTCGCCAGGCGTGACCGGGAAGGCCGCGGTCGCCACAGCTCCCGCGGTGGGAGCCGCCGCGCGCAGCGCCGCGCGCGCGGCGCCGTCGAC
>JACDAF010000098.1 GCA_013695575.1 Chloroflexota bacterium
CTTCGCACCGGCGCCGGAGCATGGAGTTCGTACGTGCGCGCGCTGCGACTATCGCGCAATCTGCCCGGCTTCCCTGACCATCCGCTGACGCTCGGGACCCGCGCGTCACTGTCTGTGCACACAGGCACGGTGAAGGGCCACCTGGTTCCGCCCAAGGCTGGCGGGCGAGCGCTGCGGGCGCTGTTCGGCGACCTGCCGGCAGCGATGACGGACTGAAGCGATGGCGCCTCTTTCACCCCCAGGCACACTGGCGTTCTCCCACGGCGGGTGAGTGGCTCTCATCGGTGGCCAGCCGGGCTTCGCCGAGGAGGTCAGCAGCCCCATGTCGAGTCGGAAGCACGGGAGGCTCGACGCGGTGGCTCCGGCCCCGATGACGCCCAGGCGCGCCCGGTAACCGGCGCCGGCGACTCGTGGCAGCCCGTGCCTGCGCTCAGACCGTGCCGTGGGCGTACTGTGCGCGCGATGTCCGCTCGCGTGCCGACGTCGCCGCTCTCCGTGTGGCAGTCGCTCGCGTATGGCTTCGGCAACCTCGGTGCTCAGTCGGTCTACGCGTTCTTGAACCAGGCCGTAGGCCTCTATCTGAACCGCTATCCGGAGGTACCGACGTGGGCGGTGGGGGTGCTCGCGCAGGAGCGTTCGCTCGCCGGCGCGGTGGTCCAGCCGGTGGTCGGTGCAATGTCCGACCGGACGCGCACCCGAATCGGTCGGCGTCGGCCGTACTTCATCGCCGGGGCGGGGCTTACCGCTGCAGCCCTGCTGTACTTGGGAAGCTTCCCGCCGCTCGTGCCGATGTTGCTGGTCCTGTCGGTGAATGCCTTCTTTCTCAACGTTGCCGTGGACCCATACACGGCGCTCATGGCAGACATCGTGCCACCAGGTCAAAGGGGTCGTATCGGGACGGTCCTGGCGATCTTCAACATGGTGGGCCAGATCGCGGTGACCCTGTTCGGGATCTTCCTCTGGGACCGCTCCCCCGAGCTCGTGTTCGCCCTCGTCGCGACCGTGCTTGTCGTTGGTTTCGGCATCACCACCGTCGCCGTCCGGGAGCCCGAACAGCCGCCGCGTCCGGCGCGCCCGCCGCCGCGGCTGAATGTTGGCGGGTATGTCGGCGCCTTGCTCGAGCATCGCGAGCTCGTGAAGTACGTCGTTGCCGCGTTGTTCTTCTGGCTGGGCACCGGAGGCGTGCTGCCGTATCTCACACGCTTCGGTGTGCAGGTCCTCGGTACGAGCGAGGGCGACGCGTTCCAGTTGTTCTTGCCCGCGATGGCCGGCACGATCGTCGGGGCGATCCCGGCGGGCTTTGCCGCTGACCGGCTCGGCAAGCGTCCTGTGCTCACAGCCGGGGTACTAGCGTTCGGTCTCGTCGCCCTCGTCGCTTCCCAGGTCCAGAACGTCCCTCAGGCGCTCGCGGCGATGGCGATCGTCGGCCTGGCGAACGGGGTCTGGACCGCCCTCAACGTCCCGCTGTTGATGGACCTCGTCCCCGCAGATCGGGCGGGGGAGGTGAGCGGGCTCGCCTCCGCGGTCTGGTCGTTCGCTCAGCCGATCGGCGCGCTGGTCGCCGGGCTTCTGATCGACGTCACGGGCACGTACCGGTCCTCATTCATCGGCGCCGCGCTGCTCGTCCTCGTGAGCTTCGCGCTGCTGCTGCTCGTGCGCCCGCCCCACGACCGGCCCGAGGTCCGCGCGCCATCTAGCGCCTAGGAAAGGTATCAGCGATGGTGGACGGCCGGGCTGGAGCGTGGTAGAACACGTGTTCACATGTGCTCGCAGCGTGTACGATCTGCCCGCGCGGGGCGGCGCAGCAGGTGGACGGAGGGGCCGTGGAGCCTGTTCTGATCGCGCTCCTGGTCGCGCTCGCGGGAGTGGTTCTCGGAGCCATCGGGGCCTACGGGCTGGCGCGACGGGCCGTCCTGGCTCCGCCCGCCCCATCCATCGCGCCCGAGCTCGCCGTGCTGCGGGATGCAGTCGCTGAGCTGCGAGCCGCGAGCGCGCAGGCGATGGGGGAGCTCCGAGCTGATTTGCGCCGCTCGCTCGGCGAGACCGAACAGCAGGTGCTGACGCAGACGAGCTCGACGCAACGCGCGCTGTCCGATCTGGCACGGCAGCTCGGCGCTCTGGGGGAGTAGAGCGCGCGCGTGGGGGACCTAGCGAAGGACATCGGCTCGCTCCACGACTTGCTGCGCGCGCCAAAGCTCCGTGGCGGGTTCGGCGAGCTGCTCATGGAGCGGGTGCTCGAGGACGCGTTGCCGGCGGGCTCGTTCCAGCTCCAGTACACCTACCGGAGTGGCGTTCGCGTGGACGGCGTCGTGCACTTCGCGGGGCGGCTCGTGCCGATCGACGCGAAGTTCCCGATGGAGGCCTTCAACGCGCTCCTCCGGTCCGCGGACGATGCGGATCGGAAGTCGAAGCGTCGCAGTTTCGTGCAGGCGGTGAAGCGCCACGTCGATTCGGTCGCGCGGTACGTCTCGCCGGAGGACGGGACCATCGACTTTGCGCTCATGTACATACCTGCGGAGCAGGTGTTCTACGAGGCCGTCATCAGGGAGGACGACGCCGACCTGCGCGAGTACTGCTCGCAGAAGCGCGTCATCCCGACCTCACCGAACACCCTCCTGGCGTACCTCCAGCTCGTCTCCTTCGGCATGAAGGGCCTCGCGATGCAGGAGCGCACGCGCGAGCTCCACGCCGCGATCCGCCATTCCGCCATGGAGCTAGAGAAATTCCGCGGGCTGCACGAGCAGCTCGGTCGTCACCTCGAGAACGCTGCCAAGAAGTACACGGAGTCGGTGCGCGGGCTCGACCGCGCCGCCGACGCGATGGATTCTCTTACGCGCACGCCTGCGGCGGAGCAGGCGACGCTGCCCATCGCCCCGCCCGTCGAGCGACTCTTCGGCGAGACGCTCGTCGACCCACGCGAGCGGTGAGCCGCGGCCTCGAGGCGACGGGCATCGCGGGACTCGGCGTGGCCGTGCTGACCGTCGGGCTTCGCGACCCCGGTGAGCCGCTCGCCGTTGCAACTTTCGTGGCGGCAGTCGGGGTGGCCGTCGCGGCCGCAGTCGCGCGCGTGCTCCTCGGACTGGTCGGCACCGGACGATCGGCGAAAGCCCGTCTGGAGCGCCGCCACGCTCTGC
>JACDAF010000275.1 GCA_013695575.1 Chloroflexota bacterium
CCTGCCGACGCGTGGCGGGCGCGGTCGCGGCGCGGGAGACGGTCGTCGCGCCGCCCGGGCGACTCGAGAGGTACCCCTCGGCCGTCAGCTGCTCGTACGCCTCCACGACGACCCCGCGCGACACCCCGAGCTGGCGGGCCAGGGCGCGGGAAGAGGGAACCGCTGTCGCGGCGGCGAGCCTGCCAACGCGGATGGCCGTGCGGAGCTCGCGCTCGAGCTGTCGGTGAAGCGGCTGCGGATCGTCACGGCGTAGAGGCAGGTGAAGCTCAAGACCAGAACTGGTCCTCGTTCCCGGCACGATACCGGACCTTACCAGTGGACCGGTCAGGTGGCAACCTTCGGCCATGACGACCTGGGCCGAGTTCGAAGCGTCGGCTCCTGAGATCGCGAACACGGGTTGGCGACTCCTCGACCGCGACGGCACCGGCCAGGCGCTGCTGGCGACCGTCAGCGGTGACGCCGCCCCCCGTATCCATCCGATCTACCTCGCCGTCGTCGACGGTCGGCTGTACGCATTCATACTCCGGTCGCGAAAGCGGTCCGACCTCGAGCGCGACGGCCGCTTCGCGCTGCACGCGCACCAAGACCCCGCGCGCCCGAGCGAATTCCTGCTGCGGGGCCGCGCGCAGCTCGTCCGCAACGGCGCCGTCCGCGATAGCGTGGCGGCCGGGTGGTCCTTCGAGACCGACGAGTCGTACGAGCTCTTCGAGTTCTCGCTCGAGGACGCCTTGCTCGGCAGACGTGACGATGCGGAGGAGTGGCCTCCTCGCTACTCGTCATGGAGATCTGGATGATGAGCAGCTTGGGTGCGGCGCGAGTCGACTGGCTCATCTTCGCAGCTCTCGGCTTCATGTGGGGCTCGAGCTATCTCTTCATCAAGATCGCGGTCGACGACTTTGGGACCTTCACGCTCGTGGCACTCCGGCTCGCCGTCGGCTCCGCGCTGCTTTGGGCGGTCACTCGGATCGCGGGCCAGGCGCTCCCGAGGACGCGCCGGATCTACGGGCACCTCTTCGTGATGGCGATGATCAACATAGCGGTCCCCTTCCTCCTCATCACCTGGGCGGAACGGAGCGTCGATTCTGCGCTCGCGGCGATCTCCACGGCGCTCGTCCCGCTGTTCGTCGTCGTGCTGACGCCGCTCTTCGTCGATGACGAGCCGCTGCACCTCAAGGGGATCGTCGGCCTCGCCCTCGGTCTCGTCGGCGTGATCGTGCTGACCGGCCGGGACCTGACCGGGATGGGATCCGACGCCGTCGCCGTAACCGCTCTCCTCGGGTCCTCGCTGAGCTACGCCGCCGGAGCGGTGTACGCCCGCCGCCATGTGCGCGCGGTGCCACCGATGATCCCCGCGGTCTTCCAGGTCACGTTCGCGATGATCGTCACAGGCACGGTCGCGCTCGTCTTCGAGAGGCCATGGGAAGCGCGGCCGGACCTCGCCGCCATCCTGTCGATCGCCTGGCTCGGTCTTCTCGGGTCAGGGGTCGCCTATCTCGCGTTCTTTCGGCTGCTGAGCCGCTGGGGCGCGACCCGAACGGTCGCTGTCGCCTACATCCTCCCCGTGGTCGGCATCGTCCTCGGCTTCCTGGTCCTCCGAGAGCCGATCGACGCTCGCGTCGTGGTCGGGACGGCGCTGATCATCGGCGGGGTCGCGCTCGTGAACAGCCGTGTTGGGCGGCGCGCCGTGTCGGGCGGAGTCCGTGCCGAGGCTCCGATCCGTCGACCTGTTGGCTGATCCGTCCAACGAGAATTGCGCACGAGCTCGTTACGGCGGGCAACCGCCGAGCGATCGCGCGACGAGTGAGCGCCTTGGCCGGCGCGTCGCCGAGGTCACTGTGATCTTCGCTCGCGGCGGCGGCTCTCGTGGCGTGACCTCGCTCTATGATCAGGCAGGTCGGTACCGCACTCCGAGGCGGTCGAGCAATGCAAGGGACGGCCGCAGACGCGCGCGGAACGAGTCCGAGTCACGTGCCTCGCGCGGTGACCACACCAGCTCCGCGAGCGCGAGCGCGCGCGGGTACGCCATGAA
>JACDAF010000276.1 GCA_013695575.1 Chloroflexota bacterium
CAGGACCGGGCCGCCACGGGGCTAGCGTCCTGCTCAAGCCACGCAGCGCTCGCGCCTAGGTGCTCTCCTTGGTCCTACCCGCGTACAACGAGGCTCGCCGGCTCCCGGCGAGCCTCGCCCGGTGCGCGGAGTTCCTTTGTGGGCGTGGCATTCCCGCCGAGATCATCGTCGCCGACGACGGGTCGACCGACGGCTCGTCGCTCGCGTTCGGCGAGGCCGCCGCGGAGCTCGCCAAGACCGGCGTCGAATTCCGCTACCTGCCGCTGCCCCACCGCGGGAAGGGTGCGGCCGTGCGTGCGGGCGTCCTGCACGCGGCCGGTGATCCCGTCGCGTTCCTCGACGCCGATCTGACGATCCCCGTGGATATCCTCGACGATTTCCTTGAGGCGATCGAGGGCGGTGCGGACATCGCGATCGCCTCCCGCTACGTCGAGGGCTCCCGCGTGCGTCGGCCCGCGAGCAGACGCCTCCTGGGTACCGGGTACCGCACCATCGTGCGCACCCTGGTCCCGACCGGCGTGAACGACACCCAGTGCGGCGGGAAGGCCTACACGGCCGAGGCGGCCCACGACCTGTTCTCGCGGCAACGTCTGGATGGCTTCGCCTTCGACGCGGAGGTCCTGTATCTCGCCAGGCTCGCCGGCTATCGGGTGGTGGAGATCCCCTTCACCCTCGCCCAGGACGGTGAATCGAGCATCGACCTGCTCAGCGATGCGCCCCGGATGCTCGCCGATCTGTTCCGGATCCGGGCGAATGCCCGCCGCCGGCGATACCAATAGTGGTATTGGAGGCGCCGGCAGCCGTCGTCGTGACCGCGGATGATCTCGGGCTCAGCCGCGGCGTTACCGACGGCATCCTCGCGGCATACCGCCGCGGCATCGCGCGCTCGACCTCGCTTCTCGTGACCTATCCCTCGAGCGAGGCGGGGGCCGCGTCAGCGCGGTCCGAGCCGGGGCTCGAGGTGGGGCTGCACTTCGATCTGGTCGGCGGTACGCCAGCGTCCGATCCGGCGCGCGTCCGGAGCCTCGTCGGGCCGGACGGAGCGTTCGTGTCGCTGCGCGACCTGCTCGCACGCATCGCGATGGTGCGTCTCAGCGCGCGTGAGGTCGCCGGCGAGCTCCGCGCGCAGGTGGCGCGCGCGCGATCGTGGGGGATCGAGCCCCTCGCCTGGGACTCGCACCGGCATATCCACGCCGTGCCGCAGATCGCGCGCGTGGTCGCCGCGGTCGCCCGGGAGGAGCGGGTCCGCTGGATCCGCCGACCGCTTCCCGCGGCACCCTGGCGCGGCGGCAAGCCCGCGGCGCTGCGCCTGGCGGCGGCGTGGTCGGAGCGCTTCTATCGCGGTATTCCCGGGAACACCTGGTACGTCGATCTCTCCTCGTGGAGGCCGGGCGGCGCTCGTGCGGTGGCGCTCCTCACCGCGCAAGGCGGTGTCGGGGAGATCGGCGCGCATCCTGGGTATCCCGATGCCGAGCTCCGCGGGCGGGATGGCCTCACCGATCGCAGGGAGGTGGATCTGGCGCTGCTGACGGATCCGCTGCTGCGCGCCGCGCTGGGCCGCGATGCCGTCGTGTGGCGGGTCAGCTGATGCCCGGCTCCACCGTGAGCGGCGCGCTGAACCGGGCCGTGCACCACTACCGGAGGACGCCGCTCGTCGCGCGCCTCTTCGTCCACGGCCGCGCGTTCCTCTCCGACCTCGCGTTCGTCGAACGCTACGTGCCGCGCCATGGCTTCATCGTGGATCTCGGGTGCGGGCACGGACTCTTCGCGAACGTCCTCGCGGAGGCATCGGCCAGCCGACGCGTCCTCGGCATAGACGTGGACGAACGGAAGATCGGCATCGCGCGCGCGACTGTGCAAGGCCGCCCGGAGCTTCGTTTCGAGGTCAGCGACGCGATCGCGACGCCTCCGCCGCGGTGCGACGCCGTCACGATCGTCGACGTGCTCTACCTCCTGCCATTCGAGGCCCAGGAGCGGGTCCTACGCAACGCCGCAGCGGCCCTGCTGGAGGGCCGGCCGCTCATCGTCAAGGCGCAGGAGCGTGCGCTGTCGCCCCGGTTCGCCCTCACGTATGCCCAGGAGCTCGTGACGGTGGGCCTTGGCTTCACGCGCGGCGGACGGTCGCGGTTCTTCTTCCCGACTCGCGAGGACGCCCTCGCGATGTTCGAGCGGGCCGGCTTCGCCGTGGACGTGGTGGAAATGCGTCGCCGCCCGTACACCGATGTGGTGTACCTCGCCCGGCGAAAGCCTTGACACGATAATCACCGGATGACAGATGCGCTCGAGGTCCTCGCGGCGGAGATCCGCGCGTGCGCGCGGTGCCCGCTCCACAAGGGTGCGCGCCAGGCGGTCCCCGGGGAGGGGAGCGGCGAGGCCGGGATCCTGTTCCTCGGCGAGGCCCCGGGCTACAACGAAGACTTGCAGGGACGCCCGTTCGTAGGCGCCGCCGGCCAGCTCCTCGACCAGCTCCTCGCCGGCATCGGTCTCGACCGTACGAAGGTCTTCATCACGAACGTGGTCCGCCACCGGCCTCCGGAGAATCGCGACCCCCTGCCCATCGAGGTGCAGGCCTGCGACGTCTGGTTCAAGGCGCAC
>JACDAF010000288.1 GCA_013695575.1 Chloroflexota bacterium
GACGCTCGACGAACTTCGTGGCGGTGCCGAAGAGGATCGGCAGCACGCCGCTCGCCTGCGGGTCGAGCGTCCCACCGTGGCCTGTCCTGGCGCGGCCGGCCACGCGCCGGCAGACGGCGACGATGTCATGCGAGGTCCAGCCCACGGGCTTGTCCACCGTGAGGATGCCGTCCACAGCCCTAGTGTCCCGCGCCGTAAGTACCTTGGTGATTCGCGGCCCGGGCCGCCGAGGCCCAGGAGCCGAGGAGCACGCGAGGGAGCGTATCCGTAGATACGTGACCGAGCGCGCGGACGAAGGCGACGCCGGCATCGGCGGTGCCGGGCCGATGAAGCAACCAAGGGAATTGCGGCGCGGGAGTGGCCACGGCTGTGAGTTCGTCGGTGATGACCGCCAAGCGGTGGAGTCGTTGAGGTAAAGGCCGCAGGCGCAGTCGAGAGCTTCCTCGGGTGTGCCGGCGAACTCCCCGCTCGGCAGCACGTTGTCCTGATAGTCGTGGTGGCTGGCCCGGTAGATGGCGAAGCCCCAGCGGCTGGCCGAGCCGCCGTAGCGCAGCCCGGCGACGGGATCCTGCTTCACGGCAGGACGCTCTAGGTCGTGCGCAACCGCTTCAATCAGATCGCCGTCGTCGAGCTCGCGCCGGCCCTTGCCAGCGGGTCCGTCGTCGACGTGATCACGAATGCCGCGTTCGACGTCCCGACCACGCTCGCTCGTCATGGCAGCGCGCTGTAGCCGTGAACGCCCGCTTCTCCACCGCACCGACCGCGCTGACGACCTACACGGTGGTCCGCGTCGAGCGTTAGCCAGGACGCCCGTGGTCCCACTCAGCGCCATCCGCCGGTCCGGCCCGTTGCGCCCGGCCCCGCAGCAACGATGATGTCCCGGTGCGGCAGCTGCCGAGCGGGACCGTCACCCTCGTCTTCTCCGACGTCGAGGGGTCGACGCGACTCCTCCACGAGCACGCGGAGGGCTACGCGGATCTTTTGGCCGAGCACCGTCGCCTCCTGCGCGACGCCTTCGCGCGGCGCGGCGGGATCGAGGTGGATACGCAGGGTGACGCGTTCTTCTACGCGTTCTCACGGGCGTCCGACGCGCTCGCGGCGGCGCGGGAGGCGCACCAGGCGCTCGCTCCGACACCGGTCCGCGTCCGGATCGGCGTCCACACCGGCGAGCCGGCGGTCACCGCGGAGGGATACGTCGGCCTGGACGTCCACAAGGCCGCGCGCATCGCGGCCGCCGGGCACGGCGGGCAGGTCCTCGTGTCCGAGCAGACGGCACGCATCGCCCCCGACGGCTTGCGCGACCTCGGCCTGCACCGGCTGAAGGACCTCAGCGCGCCCGAACGCATCTACCAGCTCGGGGACCGTGAGTTCCCGCGGCTGCGGACCCTCTACCAGACGAATCTGCCGGTCCCGGCCAATCCGCTCGTCGGCCGCGGCGACGAGCTGTCGGAGGTGCGCGATCTCCTGGGCCAGGGTGGTGCGCGGGCCGTCACCGTGACCGGACCCGGCGGGATCGGCAAGACCCGCCTTGCGCTGGCCGCCGCGGGCGAGGCCGCCGATCGCTTCCCTGATGGGCTCTGGTTCGTCGATCTGACGCCACTGCGCGATCCCGCGGTCGTCGTGCCGGCGATCGGCGGCGTCGTCGGCGCTCAGGGCGACCTGGCCCGCCACCTGGGCGAGGCGCGCTGCCTCCTCGTGCTCGACAACTTCGAGCAGGTCGTCGATGCGGCGACCGACCTCGCCGTGCTGCTCGCCACGTGCCCGAACGTGCGCGTGCTCGCGACGAGCCGCGAGCCGCTGCGCATCGCGGCAGAGCGCGAGTACCGGCTGCCGCCGCTGGCGGAGCCGGACGCAGCCGAGCTCTTCCGCCAGCGCGCGCTCGCGGCCTCGGCCGAGACGGAGGTCCGCGCGCCGGTCGCGGCGGAGATCTGCCGCCGTCTGGATGGCCTTCCGCTCGCGATCGAGCTCGCGGCGGCTCGCGTGAAGGTCTTCGGACCGGAAGTGCTCCTCGCGCGGCTCGAGCAGCGGCTGCCGCTCCTCGTATCCCGCGCGCGCGACGTGCCCGAAAGGCAGCGCACGCTCCACTCGACGATCGCGTGGAGCTACGAGCTGCTGCTACCCGACGAGCGGCAGCTGTTCCGACGTCTCGCGGTCTTCGCCGGCGGGGCGACCTTCGCCGCCATCGAGGCCGTTGCGGCCGGTGATGCCGGGCTCGTGGAGTCCCTGGTCGACAAGAGCCTGCTCCGGCGACGGGGCGACCGCTTCGTCATTCTGGAGACGATCCGCGAATTCGCGTCCGAGCGGCTCGGCGAATCGCCCGAAGGCCATGACATCCAGCGACGGCACGCGGAGTTCTTCCTCACGCTGGCCAGGAACGCGAATCTCGAGTCGGCGATGATGCGCCTCGGGAGGCAACGCATTGACGTCGCGTACGCCGAGCAGAACAACGTCCGGGCGGCGCTCGCGTGGGCGCGGGCGACCGGGTCCATCGCCCTCGGCCTCGAGCTCGCGGCGGCCGTGGAGTTCTTCTGGGTCGCGCACGACCCGCACGAGGGGATGCGCTGGTTCGCCGCGTTCCTCGAGGCTCCCGGGGTGGACGCGGTCCCGCCGGCGCTCCGCGCGCGCGGCCTCTGGGCGTGCGGCAGCTCGACCGACATCGCCGGGAAGGATGCGGACGCCTCGCGGCTGTACGAGTGCAGCCTCGCGATCTTCGAGCGGCTGGGAGACGACCGCGGTCGCGCCGAGCTGCTCCACAGGCTCGCCATCCAGGCGATGCGGAGGGGAGAGCTCGAGCGTGCACGCGACCTCGTCGAGACGAGCCGCGAGCTCTTCGAGCGGGACGACGATCCGTGGCGCCGGACGTGGGGCGAGCTGCAGACATCGGGCACCCGCGGCGCGATCGCCCGTGACGCCGGTGACGACGCGACGGCGCGGGAGCTCATCGGCCGGAGCGCCCTGCTCGCGCGGGAGACGTCCTTCGACTGGTGGGAGGGCGGGATGCTCGCGGAGCTCGCGGCAGTTGCGCTGCGGGCGGGTCGCCTCGACGAAGCGGAGCAGCGGGCACGCGCATCCCTGGCGATCGCCGATCGCGTGCGTGACCGCGCGGGCCGCGTGTTCGGCGTCGGTCTCCTCGCCTGTATCGCGGCGGAGCGCGGGCAGCCGCGGCGCGCCGGCCGGCTCTGGGGCGCGATCGAGGTGGAGGACGCGATCGCACCGCTGGGCGGCTGGAGGCGGCATCGGCAGGGCTGCGAAGCGCGGGTCCTCGCGGTGGCCGGCCCGGACTTCGAGCACGCGCGTGCGAGCGGCCGGGAGCTGGCCCTGGACGATGCCGTCGAGTCCGCCCTTCGCGAGGACGACAGCGTCGCTCCGTCGTGAGTCCCAGCACGCGCAAGTCCCCGCCGGCG
>JACDAF010000290.1 GCA_013695575.1 Chloroflexota bacterium
AGTTCGGCCGGGCCTTCAGCCAGAAGTGCCTCGAGCTCGGCATCGAGCACCACCGCCTGCCACCGCGCTCGCCCGACCTCAACGCCTTCGTCGAGCGCTTCCAGGGCTCTTGCCTGCACCTGCACTACCGCACGGCGTTCCGCTACCGCTACTACACGAGCGTCCGCGACATCGACGCGGACCTGCAAGCCTGGCTGCGCCACTACAACTTCGAGCGGCCGCACCGCGGCTACCGCACCGCCGGTCGCACACCGGCCTCGATCTTCTACGCGCATCGGCCGGGCCTGCTCAAGGTGAAAGGATGGGACCCCAATGACTTCAAGATCCAAGCGCGCGCTGTCTAACTGGAACGCGGGCCCCACGGCCTAGTGTCTCGTCCGGACCCGCACGCGTGCGCCCTCACGCGCGGCGTCGCGATCTGGATGTGCGCGTCCCCGGCGCGATCAGGCCCCGCGCCACCCGGGCTTCCGCTTCTCGATGAACGCGTCCACCCCTTCGCGGAAATCAGCGCTGGTGTAGCAGAGCTGGATGAGGTCGCGCCCCTCGTCCGGCAGCAGGCGCCCGCGGATCCTCCGCAGGCCCTCCTTCGTCGCCCACAGCGTGAGCGGCGCGAATCCCGCCGCCGTGCGGGCGAGCTCCTCCGCACGCGCGGCGAGCCTGTCGGCCGGCACGACCTCGTGCACGAGCCCTATCCGGAGCGCCTCATCGCTCTGGAGGAGCCGTGCCGTGAAGATGAGCTCCTTCGTGCGGGCGATCCCGATGAGCGAGGCGATCCGCGCCAGGTTCGCGAGCGAGAGGCAGTTGCCGAGCGTTCGCGCGATCGGCATCCCGAACGTCGCGTCGGCCGAGGCGACGCGCAGGTCGCACGCCGACGCGATCGCCAGACCGCCGCCGGTCGTCGCGCCACCGATCGCGGCCACCGTCGGCACGCGCACGGCCTCGAGCGCGCCGAGGATCCGGTCCATCTTCGCCTCGTACTCGAGTGCCTGCTGCTCGGTGAATCCCTTGAACTCGGCGATGTCCGTGCCCGCGACGAAGGCCTTGCCCGACCCGGTGAGCACGAGCGCCCTGACGCCGGGCTCGTCCCCCGCCGCGAGGGCGAGCTCGTAGAGCCGCTCATACATGGCGAAGGTCATCGCGTTCCGCGACCGCGGCCGGTCGAACGTCACGTAGCCGATCCCGTCTCGCACCTCGTAGCGAATGTCCCTGTCGACGTGAGTCACGCGACCGTCCCTTCCGCAACGAGGCGCGCGATCTCCGCGTCCGCGTACCCGGCCTCGCGCAGGATCTCCCGTGAATGCTCGCCGAGCAGCGGGCCCGCGCGCTCGAGGCGAACGGGCGTCCGCCGGAGCCGCAGCGGGGAGCCGAGGCCACGCACCGTCCCGAGCGTGCTGTGGGAGAGCTCCGGGAAGAAGCCGCGCCCGGTGAGATGCGGATCGGTGAACGTCGCGGCGTAGTCGGCGATCTCTCCGCAGGGGACTCCCGCCGCGCGCAGGGCGTCGAGCCAGTGCGAGATCGGCCGCGTGACCGTGACTTCCTCGATGAGCGGGGTGAGCGCGGTCACGTTCCTCCGGCGCCGCGTCGCGTCCGCGAAGCGTTCGTCGCGCTCGAGTTGCTCCAGGCCGAGCGCGCGGCAGAAGGCGGTCCAGTTCGGCGGCGTCGTCGCGCCCACGATGAAGTGGCCGTCGCTCCCGCGGATCGCCTGGTACGGCGCCACGAGCTTGTGCGCGGAGCCGGAGGCGCGCGGGACCTCACCGGTCGTGAAGAATTGCCCCGCCTCCCACACCGCGAGCGCGACAGAGGACTCAAGCATCGAGATGTCCACGAGCTGACCTCGCGCATCCCGGTCGCGTGCGGCGAGCGCGGCAAGGATCGCGATCGTTCCGTACAGGCCCGCCGCGAGGTCGGAGATCGCAACGCCGACCTTGACGGGCGGCCCGCCGTCTTCGCCTGTGACGCTCATGAGCCCGCTCATGCCTTGAACGATGATGTCGAGCGCGGGCCGGTCCGCGTACGGGCCGTCCTGCCCCCACCCGGTGACCGCGCAGTACACAAGACGGTCGTTGGACGCGAGCAGGTCCGCCGGGTCGAGGCCGAGATCGCGCATCGTGCCGGGACGCAGGTTCTCGACGATCACGTCGGCCGAAGCGGCGAGCCGCCGGAAGAGTGCGGCTCCCTCCTCGCGCTTCAGGTCGACGGCGAGACCGCGCTTCCCGCGGTTGAGGCGCGCGAAGTTGCCGCTCTCTCCGTCAACGATCGGATCGAGGAGCCGCGACAGATCGCCACCCTTCGGGTTCTCCACCTTCACGACGTCCGCGCCGAGGTCCGCGAGCTGCATGCCGCAGAAGGGGCCGGCCATGTAGTTGCCGACCTCGATGACGCGCACGCCTCTCAGCGGCGGCTCGCTCAGCAGCGGCCCGAGCGATCCCACGGATCCACCAGATCGGCGATCAGCCGCCAGGTCCGTCATCCCATGGCCTCGAGCCGCCGGATGCGCTCCTCCACCGGCGGGTGCGTGTCGAACAGCCCGTCGAAGAACGCGGGCCGGTCCTTCAGCGGGTTCGCGATGTACAGCGACGCGGTCGCCTTGTTCGCGACCTCGAGCGGTTCCCGGTCCGCGGCGATCTTGCGGAGCGCGCTCGCGAGTGCGGGCGGATAGCGGGTCAGGAGCGCCGCGGACGCGTCGGCCAGGTACTCCCGCTGGCGAGAGACCGCGAGCTGGATGAGGGTCGCGATGACCGGCGTCACCAGCGCCAGCGCGAACGCGAGAAGGGCGACCGCCCCGCCGCGGTCGCGATCGCGCCCCCGTCTGCCGCCCCACCACATCGAGCGCATGAGCCAGTCGGCGAGCAGCGCGACGGTGCCGACAAGAACGATCACGAGGAGCATGACGCGGATGTCGCGGTTGCCGATGTGCGACATCTCGTGCGCGAGCACCGCTTCGAGCTCGGTCCGTTCGAGCTTGGCGAGAAGTCCGCGCGTCACGGCGATGGAGGCATGCCTCGGGTCTCGGCCCGTGGCGAAGGCGTTCGGCGCGGTGTCGTCGATCAGGTAGAGCTTCGGTGTGGGCAAGCCGCTGCCGATCGCGAGCGCCTCGACGATGTTGCGCAGCTGCGGCTCCTCGCCCACCCCGAGCTCGCGCGCGTGGCTCATTCCGAGGACGACTTTGTCTCCGGCGAAGTACGAGCCCGCCGACGAGAGCGCTGAGAAGCCGATGGCGAACGGCATGAGCGCGGCTCCGCCGCCGGGCTGCAGATACTCGCCGAAGACGAATCCAAGGGCCAACACGATGAGCGTGAAGACCGCGATCAGCACGGCCGTGCGAATCCGGTTCGCGGCGAGCGCGTCGTAGATCGACAGGCGCGGGGCCGGACCGGCCACCCGCCTAGGTGAACTTCACCTGCGGCACCGCGCGCTCCGCCACGTCCGTGAGCTCGAAGTACTGCTCCGGTGTGAACCCGAACATCCCACCGAGCACGTTCGTTGGGAACGTCATGAGCGCGGTGTTGTAATCGCGCACGCCGCCGTTGTAGAAGCGGCGCGCGAACGCGATCTTGTCCTCGGTCGCGCTCAGATTCTCGGACAGATCCTTGAACTCCTGCACGGCCTGAAGCTGCGGGTATGCCTCCGCGACGGCGCGCAGGTTGAGAAGCGCGCCACCGAGCGCGTTCTCCGCGGAGGCGCGCTGTTCGGGGGAGCCGGAGGTCGCGGCGGCGATGGCCTGCGCGCGTGCCTGCGTCACGGCTTCGAACGTCTGCCGCTCGTGCGCGGCATAGCCCTTCACGGTCTCGACGAGATTGGGGATGAGGTCCCAGCGCCGCTTCAGCTGGACGTCGATATCGGCCCAGGCCTCACGCACGCGCTGCCGCAGCGTGACGAGCCGGTTGTACATGGAAATGAGGAAGAACGCGAGCACGACCAGGATCCCGGCGACGACGAGCGCTATCTCCACTGGTGCCTCCCCCTAGCCCGCTGGACGCCGCGCGCAGGCTCATGATGCCACCCCCGGCGCGCGACCAGGAGTTCCCGGGGTGTCGCCGTGCGCGCTCCCAGACCGCACGGCCGCGTCGCGCTCGGCCCGTAGGCGCGTGATGCTGCGGCGCGTTCCCTCGCGGAAGTCGCCGCCGCCCTCGTACTCACTCGAGATCGGACCGTCGTAGCCGCACGCGACGAGCCTGGCGACGAGCTCCGCCAGCGGCAGCTCGCCGTCGCCAGCAGGCACGAACTGGAACGTCCCGTCTCGCCAGATGCCGTCCTTTATCTGGACGTTCACGGCGTAGGGGAGGGCGGCGTCAAGGTCCTCGCGCGTCGAGGCCAGGTCATGGCCGCCCCAGGCGAAATTCCCGGTGTCGAGCGTCAGCCGAACGTTCGGCTCGTCCACCTCGCGCACCAGCTCCGCGAGAGCGCGCCCGTCGTTGAGCAACCGGCCGTGATTCTCGATCGCGAGCGTCACGCCCGCCGCGCGCGCGGGGCCGGCGGCGCGGCGGAAGCCTTCGACGATCCGTGCCCGTAGCTCCGTGAGCTCGCGCCCCGGTTTGGCCTCGCCGGCGAACGCGCGCACGAGCGTCACGCCCAGATCCGACGCGATCCGGCACGCCGCAAGCAACCGCCGGACCTCTCGCTCGAGCGAGCCGGGTTCCGTCTGGGCGAAGTCGTTGTACCCGCTCACGGCGCGGATCGCGATGCCGGCGGTCTCGGCCATCGATCGCACGCGCGGCGCGGTGGCTCCGTCGATGACGAGACCATGGAGACCGGCCTGGGAATTGATCTCGATCGACTCTCCGCCCATCTCGCGGAGGTCCGCCAGCACACGCTCCAGCGGCACACCTGACCAGCCGAGGCTGACCGCGCCGACGGTGATCACTTCCGGCTGCGGATGACCCGGCACGGATTACCAGCCGCGATCGCGAAGGCAGGCACATCCTTCGTGACCACGCTGCCCGCGCCGATGATCGCGGAGTCCCCGATGGTGACACCCGGGAGGATGCATGCACCCATCCCGATCCAGCAGCCCTTCCCGATGTGGACCGGCTCCTTGACCCAGCCCTGTTCCAGTATCGGCACGTCGGGGTCGTCCATGACGTGATTCGCCGTGTGGATCATCACGTATGGGCCGAAGCCGCTGCGGTCGCCGATCGTCAGGCCGCCGTACCCGTTGACGTAGCAGCCGATATTGAATCCGACGCCGTCGCCCAGCTCGATCTCCTGGCCGTTCAGCCAGACGATCTGATCGAGGTAATAGCAATCCGCCCCGATCCGCTTCGCATCGTGCGGGCGGAACGCGATGACGCGCTTGCTGGTCTCGTTGATCAGCATGTCCTCCTCACATTCCGAGGATCCGTTCGGCGTTCCCGTGCGCGATCTTCTCGCGGGCCGCGTCATCCAGCTCGCACGTGCGTAGCAGGTCCGCGATCGGCAGGTCCTGTCCTGGATGGAGGGCGTCACTCCCGAACAGCAGCTTGTCCTGGTGCCGGCACAGGAAGTCGACCCCGAACGATGGGTCCCGGGTGAGCGCGTTGTGCCCCGACCCGCCGGAGACGTCGCCATACAGATTCGGATATTCGGCGAGGAGGCGGTCCGTCGCTCCACCAGGCGCGACCCGTCCAATCGGGGAGGACGTGATGTGGAACTGGTCCGCCGTGGCGTCTGCGGAGATCTCCGCCCAGAACCGGGTCGCGTGCCCGATGAAGGTGGTGTCCGGGTAGGTCCGAAGCATGCGCTCGAGCCGCGGCGCGCCGGGCTCGTCCGAGCAGATCAGGTGGTCGCTGTGAAAGAGCACCGGCAGATGGTTCTCGCCGCACGCCGAATAGATCGCCTGGAGGCCCGGATGATCGATCGGCACGCCCGCGAGCACCTCCCCGAACCCGCGGCAGCCGCGAGCGGCGTACTCCGCGATGATCGGCCGCGGATCGAACCGTTCGGGGTAGCGACGTCGCGGGTCGACCGCACAGAAGGGGATCAGCCGATCCGGATGACGGGCGCACGCCGCGAGGACCTCTTCGGTCGTCACGTAGAAATCGAGCTCCTCCGGGTCCTCGACCGCCATGACCGCGGCTCGTGCGATCCGGTGACGGTCGAGCGTCGCGATGAGATCGCTCGGTTCGTTCCCGGGCCGGTCGTGCAGCAGCCGACCAACGTGCGTGTGGATATCGAACAGCTCGAGCGCTGGTACGGGGCGCGCCGTCAACGCGTCAGCCGCGGATCGAGAGCATCACGAATGCCTTCACCGACGAAATTGACCGCGAGCACGGTGAGCATCACGAGGAGACCCGGGTACACGCCAAGGAGCGGATTCACCCAGATGTAGTTCTGGGCGCTGCTCAGCATGTAGCCCCAGCTCGCATCAGGCGGCTGGGTGCCGAGCCCCAGGAACGACAACGCCGATTCTGTGAGCACTCCCGACGCGACCGCGAGCGTGGCGGCGACGGTGAGGGTCGCCGTCACGTTCCGGAGGATGTGGCCGATGATCCGCAGGTTACCCGCGCCGGAAGCGCGCGCGGCGGTGACGAACTCCCGCTCGCGCAGGGAGAGAAACTCGCTCCGTATGAGACGCGCCGTTCCCATCCAGTGCGTCGCTCCGATGATGATCACGGTGTTGAGCAGGCTCGGGCCGAGGAGGGCGGCAGCCGCGAGCACGATGAAGAACGTGGGCATCGCGAGCATCGTGTCGGTGAACCGCATCAGCAGGTTGTCGACCGACCCGCCGAAGAACCCCGCAATCGCCCCGAAGACGAGGCCCAGCACGGTGACGAGGAAAGCGACCAGGATGCCGACGAACAGCGAGATCCGCCCGCCGATGAGCAGGCGGGCCAGGACGTCGCGACCGAGCTCGTCGCAGCCGAGCGGGTGCCTTGGCCCGGGGGGCTCGAGGATGTCGCAGGTCAGGCCGTATGGCTCCAGGCCGAAGGCCCGCTCGAGCAGTCCGGGGCCGACAAGCGCGGTCGCGACGAGGAGGACGAGGAACCCGAGACCCGCCACGCTGAGCCGATTGGAGAGGAAGCGCTCCCACCTCCGGCGCAGGTCCGATGTGCGCGGGACGGCAGAACCAATGCGTGCCGCGGTGGTGGCGGTCACCGTCAGGCTTCCTGCTTGATCCGGGGATCGAGGAACCCGTACGCAACGTCAGCCAGGAGATTCCCAAGGATCGTGAGCACGCCGGTGAACACCACGAGGCCCATGACGACGGGGTAGTCGCGACGGAGCACGGCCTCGAGCCCGAGCCGCCCGATGCCGGGCCACGCGAACACCGCCTCGATGAGCACCGCACCGCCGACGAGCATGGGAAGACGCAGGCCGAGGATGGTCACCGCGGGCAGCAACGCGTTCTTCATCGCGTGCCGCACCACGATGACACGCTCACGAAGGCCCTTCGATCGCGCCGTACGGATGTAGTCCTCCACGAGCGACTCGATCATGCTCGAGCGCACGTAGCGCGTGAGCGCCGCCGTCCCCTCAAGACCGAGGATGCCCGCCGGAAGGATCAGATGCTTCGCGACGTCCAGCACGTCGCTCGCCACCGGCGCCCCGACCGTTCGCATGCCCTGGATTGGCAGGACGGGGATGAGCACACCAAACGTGATGATCGCCAGGATCGCGGCCCAGAACGCGGGCACCGAGATCCCGATGAATGCGAAGAGCGTGAGCCCGTAGTCGATCGGCGTGTTGCGCCGGAGTGCGCTGATCAGTCCGAGTGGAATCGCGAGCATGATCGACAGCGCGAGCGCCGTGCCGGTGAGGAGAAGCGTCGGCGGCAACCGCTCGAGGATCTTGTCCATGACCGGCTGCCCGTCGATGAACGACACGCCGAAGTCGAGTCGCACCAGCCGCACCGCCCAGTCGGCGAATTGCTCATGCAGCGGCCGATCAAGGCCGAGCATCTCGCGTAACGCCGCGATGTTCTGAGCGTCGGCCGACTCGAGGTCGAGCACGCCGGTCTCACCCGGAGTGAGATGGACGAGCGCGAACGACAGCACGAGCAGGATCGCGAGCTGCGGCACGATCTGAATCACGCGCCGCACGAGGAAGCGGTTCACGGTGGTGGCACCGCTACGGTGCTGCCGCTACGGCGCGCGCCACTCGGTCATGAAGAACCCGACACCGAAGCTCGAGAGCGCCCCCTTTCCCGTCTCGTCGAGCGTGACGCCCTTCCGGCCGACCAGCTCGTAGCTGGGGTACGCGATCGGGATGAAGGGCACGTCGTCATACACGATCTTCTGGATCTGCTTGGCATTCTCGGCCCGCTTCGCCTGATCCGCCGACGCGAGCGCCTCGTCGAGCAGTGAATCCACACGGGTGTTCTTGTAGCGGAAGACGTTGCGGGTGGTGCCGTCCTTGAACGTCTTGTCGCTGCTGCGGAACAGGAGGTCGAGCCCGACTATCGGGTCGGAAGTCAGGCCCCAGCCGATCGGAGCCGCGTCGAACCGACCCGAAACGGTGTCGGTGATACGCGCATTCTCCGTCACGACGATCTCGACCTCGATGCCCAGCGGCTTCCAGGAGGCTTGCGCGATCGTCGCGATGTCCTGCCACTGCTTGGCGGTCCAGGCGTAATGCTTGAACCGCAGCTGCTGGCCGCCCTTCGCACGCACGCCATCAGCGCCGCGCGCCCACCCCGCGTCGTCGAGCAGCTTGTTCGCCGCGGCGGCGTCCGCGTTCGGGACCGCCGCCAGCTCCTTCGCGTGGTAGGCCTCGAAACCGCTCGGTACGACGGCGTGCGCCAGAAATCCATCGGTGTAATGGAGCTGCTTGATCCGAGCGCGGTCGAGCCCCGCGCGCAGGGCCTGACGGACCTTGGGATCCTGCAGAGCCGGGCTCTGGAGATCGAGATTGATGCCGTGAACGCTGTTCGCGACACCCCGGAAGATCGGGTAGCCCTGGGCCTGCAGCTGCGGCATCGACAGAGGAACGAAGGCCGCGACGTCGATCTCCCCGGCGAGTATCCCGGCCTGTTGAGCGGCCGCCTCCGGCGCGTCCTTGAGGATGATGCGGCTGGTGTAGGGCTTGTCACCCCAGTAGTCGGCGTTGTGCTCCAGCGTGAGCGCGGAGAGCTGACGGTCCTTGATCTTGTAAGGACCCGTGCCCACCGGAGACTTGGCGAAGCTGGGATCGAGGATGTTGGCGCGGAGGATGTGCTCCGGCAGGATCAGGAGCTGATCGGCAAGCGCGGTGAGGAGCGGGCTGTACGGCTTGGTGAGGGTGATGACGACGGTCGAGTCGCCCTGCGCTTCGACCTTCGCGACGTACGTCTGGAGCGCCGCCTTCGCGGGCGAAACGCTCGCGGCGTTTCCCGCCGCATCGAGGGTGAATTGCACATCCTTCGCGCCGAACGGTTGACCGTCGTGCCACTTCACGTTCTTGCGAAGCGTGAATGTGTAGGTCAGCTTGTCGTCACTGACCTTCCAGCTCTCCGCGAGGCCGGGAACGATGCGCAGGTCGGGCGAGAGCTTGGTGAGTCCTTCGTTGATGTGATAGGAGACGGCCTGGGCGCGCGCGAGGCGTGTCTGGAACGGGTGCAGGGTCTCGAGCTCGCTGACGCGGGACGCGAACACGAGCTGGCCCGACGGTGTTCGTGCGCCTTTCGCTGAGCCTGCCGGCGACGCGACCCCGCTCGGCGCGGTGCTCGGTCCGCAGGCCTGGAGGACGGACGACCCGAGGGCTGCGGCCCCGATGGCGAGCGTCCCGCGTAGCACCGTCCGGCGTGAGATCGTGTGCGACCGGCGAACTTCCTTACCCACCTGCGTCACCCCCATCGCGCGACTGGCGGTCAGGTTACTCCCCCTCCGCGCTGGATCTTCACCAGGGCACGAACGACATCCTCGAGGTCCTCTTCGTCCCCGAGGAGCACCTGCTGTCGGATCCACATGACCGCTCCATCGGCCGCGGCCCGGGAGGCCGGGCAGGGCGCCGCCGGCGTTCTCCCGGTGCTCTGCGATGCGATCTCCGCGGCGAGCGCCGGGATAGCGTCCAGTGACACGTAGCCCTCGTCGCACGGGATGCCCTCCGCGGCGAGGGCACGTACCGCGTCGTCACGCGAGCGTCCTCCGAACGCGCTGGCGTCGTAGCGGAGAACGAACAGATGCCAGGCGTGCGTCGTCGCCCACGGCGGTCGCGACGCCGGGACGGCGCCCTCTACCTCCGCCGCGATGCGGCGGGCCAGGTACGCGGCAGCACGCTCGCGCCGCTGGATGAGCTCGGGGAGCAGATCGAGCTGTGGCAGCAGGACCGCCGCCTGGAACTCGGTGAGCCGCAGATTCCAGCCGACGCCTTCGTGCTGATACCACTCGCCACCCGGCACGCGGCCGACGTTATGGAGGCTCCAGGCCCGGACGAACAGCTCCTCATCGTTCGTGACGAGCGCGCCGCCCTCACCGGCACTCAGATTCTTCGAGGTCTGGAAGCTGAACGCTCCGAGATCACCGATCGCACCGACCGCGCGGCCGTCGCAGCGGGCGGCGTGGGCCTGAGCGGCATCCTCGAGGATCGGGACGCCGTGCCGCCGTGCCAGGTCGACGAGGCGTGACATGTCGGCAGGGCAGCCGGCGAGGTGGACCGGCACGATCGCGCGGGTGCGCGACGTGACCAGCGACTCGACCGATCCCGGGTCGATGAGCAGCGTGGCCGGGTCGATATCGGCGAAGACCGGGATGGCGCCCATGAGGATCGCCGCGGTCGCGGTCGCGATGAAGGTGTATGCCGGGACGATCACCTCGTCCCCCGGCCTGACCCCGAGCGCGCGGAGCCCGACGGCCAGCGCGAGCGTGCCGTTGGCGAGACAGAGGCCGTGACGCGCGCCGTGGACACCTGCGAGTCGGGCGGCAAGCTGCTCGACGAGGCGGCCCTGTGTGGCTCCCCAGCTCCCGGAGCGCAGGACCTCCAGCACGAGCCGTTCCTGCTCGGTGCTCGCCGGCGGCGGCCACCTGGGATACGGACGGGACCTCACCGCGACACCGCCATCGACCGCGAGCCGGTGTTGCGCTGCGGTCACGGCGTCAGTATCGGGGCCGCACTGCCCGGCGTGTTCGTGCGGACTCATGCGCGGCCAGGATGAGCGCGAGCGTCGCAAGCGCGTCCTCCCCCGCGACGAACGGACGTCGCCCGCCCGCGAGCGCGTCGGTGATGTCGCGCCACTGCGCGATGTGGCCAAGAGCACCGATCGCTCGGGGATCCGACTCACCGCCTCCGGCGATAGCCGCCGCCGGAGGCGGCGGGGGCACGGGAAGATCCCACCGTGCGACCGCGGCTCCGATGAATTCGACGGAGCCGCGCTCGAATGACAGGACGACCTGGGCGGGGACGCCCGGACGCGCGGCGGTCGTCGCGACCACACTCCCGAGCGCTCCGCTGGCGAACCGGATGGCGGCGACAGCGGTGTCCTCGGACTCGATCTCGTGCGCGAGGGTGGCCGTGGCACAGCTCACCTCGTCGACGGATCCAAGGAGCCAGCGGAGCAGGTCGATCACGTGGATGGCCTGGTTGAGGAGCGCGCCACCGTCCATCGCGGTCGTCCCACGCCAGTCCGCTGAGAGGTAGTA
Source organism: Chloroflexota bacterium (assembly GCA_013695575.1). GTDB lineage: Bacteria > Chloroflexota > Limnocylindria > P2-11E > P2-11E > JACDAF01. The sequence continues at coordinate 11,532 of JACDAF010000290.1, forward strand.
GGACTCCTCGCGCCACCACCGGACGATCGCCTCGCCAAGGATCGCGCGGCCCAGATCACCCGAGGCGATCCGCTCCTGCAGGTACCGATGGCCGGGTTCGAACCGCCTTTGGGAGATGACCGACAGGAGGACGCCACGCTCGCGGGCCGCCTGGATCACCCGCTCCCCGTCGCCGAGGTCGAGCGCGAGAGGCTTCTCGACGACGACGTGCTTGCCGGCTGCTATCGCGTCGAGCGCCTGCCTGGCGTGCAGCCCGCTTGGCGTGCAGATCGCCACGAGGTCGACGTCGTCGCGAGCGATGAGCTCGCGGTGATCGGCGTGATAGGCGAATGACCCCTCCGTCGGGGCCGCCGCGCGACCGGCGACCGCCACGACCCGCCCGCCGACCGCGGCGATCGCTTCGGCGTTGGTCCGCCCGATCGCGCCGAACCCAATGATGCCGACCCTGATCCCGGCCACCGCGCGAGCATGCGCGCCCTCCAGGTGGCGGTCCAACCCAGCGGACACGCGGGCCGGCGACATACCCTGCACCCGTGAGCGTCGCGTCGCTGTTCTCGCTACGGGGATCGGTCGCCGCGGTCGTCGGGGGCACGGGCACCCTGGGCAGCACCTTCTGCCGGGGATTGGCATCCGCCGGTGCATCGGTCGTCGTCATAGGACGATCGGCCGAGCGCGCCGCGGCGGTCTCGAGCGACATCGAGTCAGCGGGTGGTACCGCGATGCCACTCGTGATGGACGTCACGCAGGGCGGCATGCTGGAGGAGGGACACGAGGGGATCGTGCGACGCTTCGGGCGCGTGCACGTGCTGGTGAACGCTCCCGGTGTGAACGCTTCGACCCCGTTCCTGGCGCTCGGGGATGAAGAGTGGGAGCGGGTTCTCGCGACCAATCTCACGAGCGTGCGGCGCGCGTGCCAGGTCTTCGCGAAGGGGATGATCGCTGCCGGTGGCGGCGGTTCGATCGTGAACATCTCGTCGGTGGCGGGGGAGATCCCGCTGTCGCGTGTGCTGTCGTACAGCGTCTCGAAGGCCGGCATCAACAGCCTGACGCGCTGGCTCGCGCGCGAGCTCGCGCCGCATCGCATCCGGGTCAACGCCATCGCACCCGGCTTCTTCCCCGCCGAACAGAACCGCAGGCTCCTCACTCCCGAGCGCGTTGAGGCGATCCTTCGCCACACGCCGCTTGGGCGCCTTGGCGATCCGCACGAGCTCGTGGGCGCGCTCGTGTGGCTCGCGAGCGAGGCTGCCTCCAGCTTCGTCACGGGCGCGATCGTCGCAGTGGACGGCGGGTTCACGGCCACCACGGTCTGATGGGGGTCGTGGAGCTCGCCGGCGGGAACGTGCCCCGATTCCGCGTCGATCGCCTCGACGTGTGGGTGCACCCGGACCGGAGCGCGATGGGTGCTGCTGCGGCGCGCGATGCCGCCAACTCGATTCGCGGCGCGATAGCGGCGCGGGGCGGAGCACGCCTGATCTTCGCGAGCGCTCCGTCTCAGCAAGAGCTCCTCACGGCCCTCGCGACCGATGCCTCGATCGATTGGCGCCGGGTCGTTGCGTTCCACATGGACGAGTACGTCGGGATCTCGCAGGAGCACCCCGCGAGCTTCTCGCGCTTCCTACGCGAGCGTCTCCCCCTCGGCGACGCGACGTTCCACCAGCTGCGCGGGGATGCGTCGGACCCGGAGATGGAGCGCCGACGTTACGCCGCCCTTCTCGAGGCCGAACCGATCGACCTCTGCTGTCTCGGCATCGGCGAGAACGGACACCTCGCGTTCAATGAGCCCGCCACAGCTGACTTCGCCGATCGTGAGCGCGTTCGCATCGTCGAGCTCGACGAGGCAAGCCGCGAGCAGCAGGTACATGACGGCTGCTTCGCTGAGGTCGCGATGGTGCCGACGCACGCCGTCACGCTCACCATCCCCGCGCTCCTCCGGGCGGGCACGCTCGTGTGTGTCGTGCCGGGACCGGCGAAGGCTCCCGCCGTCCGTCGTGCCCTGACGGGGGCTGTCGAGAGCGCCTGCCCCGCATCGGTGCTGCGGACGCATGCGCATGGCACGCTCCACATCGATCGCGCCGCGGCCGCGCTCCTCGAGGCCCCCGGCTGAGCGGTATCGTCGCCCGTCACTACCGGACGGGCGAGCCATGGCGGGTCACCGTCCGCGACGGCCAGATCCAGCATCTCGAGCGGATCGGCGAAGCGGGACCCGACGCCCCGATCGTGAGCCCGGGCCTGGTCGATCTGCAGGTGAACGGTTTCGCCGGAGTCGATCTGAACTCACCAGCTCTCACGCCGGACGACGTTCTCGCGGTCGTCCGGGCGCTGGCGCGTCACGGGGTCACCAGGTTCCTGCCGACGGTGATCACCGCGCCGTATGAGCGGATGCACGAGACGATCTCGGTCATCGCCCGAGCCCGGCGGATCCATCGCGAGGTCGCCGGCGCCGCGGTCGGCGTGCACCTCGAGGGCCCATACATCTCAGGACGGGACGGGCCTCGAGGTGCGCACGATCCGCGTTGGGTCCGCGCCCCGGACAAGACCGAGTTCGCGGCACTCGCCGCGGCAGCCGAAGGGGCCACGATCATGGTGACGGTGGCGCCAGAGCTCAAGGGAGCGCTCCAGCTCATCCGGACAGGACGGGCCGCCGGCGTCGTCATGGCGATCGGGCACACCGCTGCTGATGTGGACGTCGTGACGGCGGCCACGGAGGCCGGAGCGTCCCTCAGCACACACCTCGGCAACGCCACCGAACAGCTCCTCCCGCGCCACGCGAACGTGATCAACGCGCAGCTCGCAGAGGATCGACTCTGCGCTACCTTCATCGCGGACGGCCATCACGTCCCGCCACACGTGCTCCGCACCTACCTGCGCGCGAAGGGGATCTCTCGCTCGATACTCGTCAGCGACGCGACCGCCGCCGCGGCTGCCCCTCCAGGGCGCTACCGTCTCGGAGAGCTCGAGCTCACGGTCGGTGAGGACCGCATCGTCCGCCACCCTCACCGCGAGAGCTTCGCCGGGTCCGCGCTCAGCCTCGATGACGCCGTGTCGAACGCCGCGCGGTGGTGTGCGATCGAGCTCCCTGACGCGATCGACATGGCGAGTCTGCACCCCTTGCGGGCGCTCGGCATGGGCCTGGCCCAGTGGAGCCCCGACGCATCAGACGTGGATCTCGTCGTTGCGTCGCTCAGCGCCGGGAGATTTCGTCCGATCGCCGCGTTTCGCGGGAGGCCCTCGATCGGGTCCTAGACGAACGGCGACACAAGCCCTCCGTCGTCGTCGAACCGGAGCGGCCCGGCGGGACCGACGACCTGGACGTCGTCGCGGCCGCGCAGGAGCGGGAGGCAGGCTTCGGACGCGAACACTCGGTCGAGCGCCAGGGTGTCGCGCGCATGCATGACGAGCGCTGCTCCTCCTTCGCGCTGCGGCGAGGTCTCGAGCGCGAGGCGCAGGCACTCGCGATCCGTCGGAGCGACGATCGGCCACCGCGCGTTCTCGGGTGAGCGGGCGGTCACCGCGTTCAACGCGGTGACCTCGTTGTCGACCTTCGCCGCGAACCGCCGTGGAACGAAGTCGACCATTCCCATCCCGACGGCGTTGCCCTCGCTTTCCTCCGTGAGGTCTCGAACGACGATGCGACGGATGAGCGGCAGTCCGGGATGCCACGGTACGCCTTGCGTGTAGCCGTACACGCTTCGCCCGATCACGTTCGTATCCAGCCCGGCTCCGGAGATGTTCTTGCCCATGCGATCGAGTATCAGCACGTCGATCTCGTCCAGCGGGAGCCGGCCCATGAGGGAGCGCGCCTCTGCGAGGAGCCGCTCCTCCACGTCGAACAGCTCTGCGGTCGCGACGGGAACGATCCGCGCCGTCTCGTGGTAGGCGTTCTCGAGGATCGCGACGCCACCCAGGATCTTGCCGCTCGCGAGGACGCGGACCGCAGCGCTTCGCATCGCCGCGCCGAGTCCGATATCGAAGATGCGGCCGTGACACTCGCGTGCCCCGTCGTACTTCCCGAGCCCGATCGCGCAGATCTTGGCGAGTCCGCTCTCGATGACACCCTTGAAGTCCGTGTGCGGCTTCACCCGGTTCAGCAGAAGGACACCGTCGGCGGACCAGGCGGTCTCAGCAATGAAGGCTTCGACGCCCTCCGGCGTGCGCCCGAGGCTTCGCGTGGCCATCTCGTCGCGGATCGGTGCGCCCATCGTCTCGTCCGTCACGCCGTAGTGCTCGAGAAGCCGGCGCTGACCATCCGCGGTCGCGCCACCGTGACTCCCCATGGCCGGGATCACGAACGGGCGCGCGCCCCGCGCACGGAGCGCGTCGATCGCCGCGCGCGAGATGGTCGCGATATCGGTGATGCCGCGACTGCCGACCGTGACGCCGACCTCCGCGCCGTCCGTGAGCGGGATCGTCGCGAGGACCTGATCGACCGCCGCGCGTGTGGCCGCGACCACGTCGCCGACTCGCGGTCGCGCGAAGCGGACCGCGAGCTCCGCGAGACGTGGGGGCGGTGCGTCGCGCCGCGCGGGAATGACGTCCTGTGGCTCGGGTGCCCGCGTCATGCCCACAGAGCGAACGGCGTGTCGGTCGCGGTCATCCTTTGCTCGATCGTAGATCCGCCATCTGGCCGCGCCGCACCGCTTCTTCGAGCCCGGCCTGGCGCTCCAGCGCCTTGCGCAGGGCCACCTGGGCGCGCTCGCGTGGTCGGAAAGTCCGACCGATCGGCGACCGGATCGCGGCGAGATCGGGGATCGCGCCGATCCGCTCGAGCGCGACGATCGCCGCGCCGCGCGCTGAGCCCTCGCGGACGCCGCTTGCAATGAGCGCCCTGCCGAGTGCGTCGGCGAGAAGCTGGATCAGGTACGGACGCGAGAGCGCCGCGCCGCCCGCGACCACCACGCGTTCGATCCCCGGCACCGCCGCGTCCACGAGCTGCCAGAGCCGCGCGAACCGCAGGACGATCCCCTCGACGAACGCCTGGACGATGTCGTCGGCGGACGTGTCAAGGGTCAGTCCCGCGAGCGCCGCGCGTGCTGCATCGTCCCAGGTTGGGCTGCGGTCGCCCGCGAGGAGCGGCGACACCGTCAGCCCGTGGACGTCCAGGGGACGTTGCACGACCAGCGCGACGTCCACGCCGGGAAAGGTGCGCTCGAGCCAGGAGAGCGCGTTGCCTGCGTTGGAGAGCGCGCCGCCCGCGACGACGCGCCGCCGGTCCAACCGATACGTCCAGCCGCCTGCCACCGTCGGGGGGGCCATCTCGTGCACGACGCGCAGCGCGCCGGACGTCCCGACCATGAGCGCCGCCGTGCCGGTCCCGACGGCACCCGCGCCGATGTTCGAGCACGCGCCATCGCCGATCGCCGGCAACCAGGGGACCCTGGCGAGCGCGGGCCATCGCCCGGCGAACACCGGCCGGAGCCCGCAGAGCGGATCGTCGGAGATGGGCGAGAGCGTGCGCTCCTCGAGCCCCAGTTCCGCGAGCATCGCGCCGTCCCAGCCACAATCGCGCTGCGCGTAGAGCCCGGTGGCCGACGCCATGCCATGCGCCGCCCGACGCTCTCCGAAGGCCAGCAGGTAGAGGTACTCGCCGAACGACATCCAGTGTGTCGTCCCGCGATACGTCTCTGGCGCCGTGTCACGAAGCCAGCGCAGCTTCGCCGGAAGGTACGAGGCGTGGAGCACGCATCCGGTGCGCGCATGGACCGCATCCTCGTCGAGGTCCCGCCGGAGCACCGCCGCGGCGTCGCGCGGGCGGGTGTCCGCCCAGGTGATCACGCGCGTGGTCGCGCGGCCCCTGGCGTCCACGCCCGTGAGGCTGTGCCAGAACGCCGCGACCGAGACCGCCGCCACATCGGCCGCGCGGCGGCCGAGCGCGCGCATCACGGAGTCGATCGCGACGAACGCTGCGCGCGAGCGCTCCGCCGGGTCCAACGAAGACTCACCCAGCCTGCTCGTACGCGGCAAGCGCTCGGAGAAGGCGGTCGCACGACGGATCGGCCGCGCTGCCGCATCGAATACGAGCGCGCGCAGGCTTGACGTGCCGAGATCGAGTGTGAGGATCAGCGGCGCTCGCGCCTCCCGCAGCGGGATGGCGAGCGGCTCGCCGATCACGCCGCGAGTATGCGCGTGGCGAGCTCCTGGACCGCCTCTCGCTCCGCCGGATCCAGGTTCGCGTCGGCAAGGCGCCGCTCGGCGACGGCCGCCAGGAGCTCGCGGACGCCGTCGCCGCCCGCCGCTTGCAGGAACTCGTGCGCGAAGCGGCGGCGCAGCATGTCGCGGACGCGGCCCGGAAGCGAGCTCGACTCCGGAAAGCCGCCGACGATCAGGAAGGTCATCGCGACGTCGGCCGCGGCGGGGCCGCGTGCGGCGTTCGCCCAGTCGATGACCCACGGCCCCTTGGCCGTGATGAGCACGTTGTCCGGGTGCAGATCGAGGTGCAGCAGCGAGGTGCCCGGGCCGACGGGCGCCTGCATCCAGGCCGGCGCCCGGATCGCGCCGAGCCGGCGGTGAAGGTCTCCGAGGAGGGCGGCGTGCGCGGACAGCCGCCACGGGCGGCGGGCGAGGTCGGCGCTCATGGTCCTGCCGTCGACACGCGCGACGACGAGGTCCGGGCCCTTCGCCTCACGGACCGCCGGCACGGGATAGCCGGTCTTGCGCGCATGCTCCATGACCGCCGCCTCGTGCTCGGCTGAACGGCCGGAGCGGTAGCGGCGCAGCACCCAGCGCTCATCGATCGCGAACACGTCCGCATCGCGGCCGCGGCCGATGAGGCGCAGCTCGCTCAGGGCAGGAGCTCTCGCGCCGCCTTCGCGATGTGCCAGGCCGAGATCCCGGCCGCGTGGAGGAGCTCGGCGGGCTTGCCGGAGGCCGGCATCTCACGCACCGCGAGATGCCGGTAGCGCAGGCCGAGCTCACCGCTGCCGGCGAGCGCGGCAAGGACGGCGTCACCGATGCCACCCTCGGGCCAGTGGTCCTCGACGACCACGATCCGGCCGCCGGTGGCGCGCGCGGCAGCGGTGAGCGCCTTGGTGTCGATCGGCTTCACGGAGTACGCGTCGATGAGGCGGACCTTCACGCCGTCAGCCGCGAGCTCGTCCGCCGCCTTCACGGCCTCGTGCACGGTGATGCCGGCGGCGACGATCGCGACCCGATCATCGGGGCCGCCGCCGCGCACGACCCGGCTGCCGCCGACCGGGAAGTCGTCATCGGCGCCGTAGAGGATCGGGGTCTTCTCGCGGGTCGTGCGGATGTAGCTGACGCCCCCGAGATCGGCCATCTGCGCGACCAGCTTCGCCGTCTGGTTCGCGTCGCACGGGTAGAGCACCGTCGAGCCGTGGACCGCGCGCATCATCGCGAGATCCTCGAGCGCCATCTGCGACGGTCCGTCCTCGCCGATGGAGACCCCTGCGTGCGAGCCGGAGAGGCGGATGTTCGCGCGCGATACCGCGGCCATGCGGATGAAGTCGTGGGCGCGCGTGAGGAACGCGGCGAACGTCGAGGCGAACGGCACGAGTCCGACCACCTGCATCCCGACCGCGGCCGCGACCAGCTGCTGCTCGGCGATGAACATCTCGAAGAAGCGGTCCGGGTGCTCCTTCTTGAAGTCCTCGGCGTGGGTCGAGTTGCTCACCTCGGCGTCGAGCACGACCACATCGCCACGCGCCGCACCGAGCGCGGCGAGCGTCTCGCCGTACGCCTTGCGCGTCGCCAGCGGCTCGGTGTACGCCGTCAGCTGCGGCCGCCCGCGCGTGATGCCCGGCGGCGCCCAGGGCGCCGGCTTCCGGACCTCGAACGTCCGCGACGGCGCGTCGCCGAGCTCGGCAAGCGCCTGCTTCGTCTGCTCCGCGTCGAGCGTCTTGCCGTGCCAGCCTGGCTTGTCCGCGAGGAACGAGACGCCCTCGCCCTTGCGTGTCCTCGCGATGACGACGCATGGACGATCCGCGCCGCTCGCCGCGGTAAAGGCGTCGTCAATGGCGGCGACGTCATGCCCGTCCACGACGATCGCCTCCCAGCCGAAGGCGCGCGCGCGCGCCGCGTAGCGGTCGGTGTCCCACTCGAGCTGCGTCGGGCCGCGCTGACCGAGCCGGTTGACATCGATGATCGCGGTGAGATTGGTGAGGCCTTCGTGCCCGGCACGCTCGAAGGCCTCCCAGACGGATCCCTCGGCCGTCTCGCTGTCACCGAGCAGTGCCCACACGCGGTATGGCGCGCGGAGGACCCGCGCGCCCCCGAGAGCAACGCCGACCGCGATCGGGAAGCCTTGCCCCAGAGAACCCGTCGCGACATCGACCCAGGGGAGGATCGGCGTCGGGTGCCCCTCGAGCCGGCTGCCGAGCTTGCGGAACGTGAGCAGCTCCGCGTCATCGATCACACCCGCGGCGCGGAACATCGCATAGACGAGCGGCGACGCGTGACCCTTGGAGAAGATGAGGTGATCGTTGGCGGGGTCGTCGGGCCTGGACCAGTCGTAGCGGAGGTGACCCGCAAGGAGCACGGCCATGAG
>JACDAF010000318.1 GCA_013695575.1 Chloroflexota bacterium
CATGGAGCGCAACGGGGTGATCGGGCCATCGGTCGGTCCCGGAAAGATGCGGGAGGTCTATGGGGCCGCGCCGCCGCCGCGTCGCGGCGCCGATGAGACCGAGGGGTGACGCGTGCCTGAGACGACAGGCTTGCCGACCTACGGCGACCTCTCCCTGCGTATGCGCGGCATCCAGAAGCGCCTTCGCGCGAAGAAGCGGTCGGTCGCGAGCGCGGAGTCATGCACGGGCGGGCTGCTCTCCGCGATCCTCACCGAGCACGACGGCTCGAGCGAGGTCTACAGGGGTGGGGCGGCCGTGTACTCGAACGAGGCGAAGACGCTTCTCGCGGACGTTGCGCCCCAGCTCATCCATTCACATGGCGCGGTGTCCTCGGTGGTCGCAGCCGCGCTCGCTCGCGGCGCGCGCGTGCGTCTGGGCGCGGACATCGGGCTCGGGATTACGGGGATCGCCGGTCCGGGCGGCGCGACGCCCGGCAAGCCGATCGGACTCGTCTACGTGGCCGTCGACAGCGACGGCCATGCGGCCGCACGGAAGTACGAGTGGCGTTTCGACCGCGCCGGGAACCGGCTTGCGAGCGTCGGCGCCGCGCTCGACCTGCTGGAGGAGGCGCTCAGCCCGCGCGCCCGGCAGCGCTGACCTGCCCCCGCGGGACCTTAGCATCGCCTCGACGTGAGTCGGCAGCGATCGCTCGGGATAGGACTGCTGGGGCTCGGGACCGTGGGATCCGCGGTCGCGCGAACCTTCGCCGAGCGTTCGCGCCATCTCGACCTGGCTGCCGGACGGCCGCTGCGTCTCGTTGCCGCCGCCGTGCGGGATGTGTCGCGTCCGCGCGAAGCGGGGGACGTACCGATCACGCAGGACCCCTTCGCGATACTCGACGATCCCAGCGTGGACATCGTCGTGGAGGTCATCGGCGGCGTCGCCCCGGCGCACGACCTCCACCTCGCGGCCTTCGAGCGAGGAAAGCACGTCGTGACCGCGAACAAGGAGCTGATCGCCAAGGAGTGGGACGTCCTCCACCAGGCGGCGCGGCTCTCCAAGCGCCAGCTCCGCTTCGAGGCATCGGTCGCGGCCGCTGTCCCCGTCATCGCCGGGGCGCGGACGCTGGGTGCGTCTCATCCGCGCGCCGTCCGCGGCCTCCTGAACGGCACCTCGACGTTCATCTGCTCCCGCATGGAGAGTGGCGCGACGTTCGACGACGCGCTCCTCGAGGCGCAGCGCGCCGGCTACGCGGAGGCGGATCCGACGAGCGACATCGACGGTCTCGACGCGGCGTACAAGCTCGTCATCCTCGTGCGTGTGCTCGGCCGGCCGGCCCATCCGGACGATGTCCAGCGGACGTCACTGCGGGGCACGACGCTGGCGTCGTTCCAGGCGGCGGTGGCGAGGGGCCGCACGATCCGCTCGCTCGCTATCGCGGAGCTCGACGGCGGCCGCGTGCGTGCGCGAGTGGGTCCAGAGGAGGTGGCGGCAGCCTCGCTCGAGGGCGGTGCGAGCGGTCCGACGAACGTCGTCACGTTCGAGACGGACCTGGCGGGAACGCTCACCTTCAGGGGGCCGGGCGCGGGCGGCCCGGCGACGGCGAGCGCGATCTTGGGCGACGTGATCGCGATCGCGAGGGGCGGCGCGAGCATGACCGGAGCTTGATGGGTGAGTGTGAAGCGAGCGACGAGCGGCTTGGCCGCGAGCAGCGGGTCCGCCAGCCCTGAGCACGGCTCGGGCCGAAGGCCACGAGCTTGATCAAGATCCTGAAGTTCGGCGGCACCTCGGTCGGGAGCGCCGACGCGGTCCGCCGCGCGACACGGATCGTGAAGGATGTCGCGGCACCGCGGTGCGTCGTCGTGTCCGCTACCGCAGGGACCACCGATCGTCTCGCGCAGGCGGCGGATGCGGCGGAACGCGGCGACGGTGCGGCGGCGCGAGGGCACGTGGTCGACCTGCGCGCGCGGCACGCGCGGCTCGCTGAGGAGCTCGATGCGACGGCCATCGTCCGCGAGCTCGAGGGACTCGCCGAGGCGACCGACGCGCTCCTCGACGCGATCACGCTGCTCCAGGAGTGCACGGCGCGATCGCGGGACGCCATCTGGGCGTATGGGGAGCGGGCTTCGTCGCTCATCGTTGCGGCAGCGCTCGAGCAGCTCGGCATTCGCAGCACGGCCGTCGACGGCGCGGGCGTGCTGATCACCGATGACGTTTTCGGGAACGCGAGTCCGCTCGTGGAGCGCACGCGCGAGGCTGCACGACAGCGCATCAGCGCGATCCTGGGCGAGGGCCGCACCCCCGTCGTCACCGGCTTCATCGGCTCGACGGCCGATGGCGTCGTCACCACGCTCGGCC